>JBBQXZ010000069.1:0-19132 GCA_038209145.1 Cytophagales bacterium
CCAAAGAAATTGCAGCAAAACTTCAACTTGCCCCACAGACGGTCCATAATAAAATCCATCAATCCCTGGTATATTTAAGAGCGGAACTCAAGCATTTTATTTTAGAGGTGCCCTTTATTCCGCTTGCTTGGCTAATTTTAAATAGCTGATAAATAGCGTTATGTGATTTGTTGTAGTCTTTGAGATAATTTTTTTCGATTTTTTTTCAAATAATCAGGTAGTGAGATACCATTTTTTGCACATACCTATAAGAAAAGTTTATGATAATTCCGGAAAAGATAAAATACCTTATTGCGAAAGAACTGAGGGGTACGCTCATGCCAGATGAGCGGCTACTACTCAATGAATGGTATGATGCCCAATATGCGGATACCTATTCGAGAGAGGAGCCTTCAGGATTGCCGCCAAGAAACTTCAGGAGGTTGAAGAGGGAAATTGATCTTCCCAGATCAGGTAAAACTATTCGGGTCTGGGTAGGGATGGCTGCCGCATGTCTGGTGTTTTTTCTGGTATTTTATTTTCAGATTTCTGAGCCAACTGAAAAAGTTACAACCTCAAATGAGACCGAAAATCTGTTTGAAACAGTCCAGAACGGTAGGGGTATTCGCCGTTCGGTAACGTTGGTTGACGGATCCAGAATTTACCTGAATAGTCAGAGCACTATTGAAATACACAAAAAATTTTCCACAAACCGAATAGTCCGGTTGCAGGGTGAGGCTTATTTTGAAGTGACCAAAGATAGCTTACATCCTTTTATCGTGCACACGCAAGATCTTGAAACCATGGTCTTGGGAACATCATTTTCAGTTAAGGCTTTTAAGGACAAGCCCCAAGTGATATCCGTGAATGAGGGCAAGGTAAATGTAACACAGGTAGGGGGTAATTCATTTGGAGAAATTCTTACCGAAAATGATCAATTGATTGTAACTGTTGAGGCCACCTTCGGAAAAATCACCAAGATTGATCCGCAATTGGTTTTTGCTTGGGTGGAAGGAACCCTTGTTTTTGATCGGAAGCCCCTCCGGGAAGTGCTGAATGAATTGAGTGACTGGTATGATTTGGAATCATTGGAAACAGAAAATATCAGCAAAAACTGTAAAGTAACAGGTACTTATACAAAAATGAAATTAACAGACATTTTGGAATCAATCAAATATGCAACCGGAATAATATATGAATTAAATGGAAAACAGTTAAAAGTAAAAAACGGAAACTGCTAAAAAGTGACATTATGCCAGTAGTGCCACTTTAACTGCTCGGTGGAATCCATAAAGAATTATCACTAACTATTCAATTAAAATTATGAAACAAAAATTACTTGTCCTTATCATGAGGATTACCAGGCAAATGCTCGTTTTAGGAGCCCTCTTTTATTTGGGCTCAGGAGTGGTTTGGGCCTTAGGCGCTGAGGCCCAAAACATGAAAGATGCCAGGGTTACCCTGGTAAAAGAATCAGACAACCTACAGGGGATTTTCCGGAATATTGAAAGGCAGACACCGTTTTCTTTTGCCTATGAGAGCAAGATAGATTTGCTACAAATGGTGGAACTGGGTTCTTTGGAATCAGACTTGGAGTCGATTTTGATGGAAATAACCAAACTTACAACGCTTCGGTTCAAGCAAATTGATTCCACCATTACTGTTAAAAATGTGGAATCTCTGTCGGGTCTTCAACCTATAATAGAAAAAGCCAAGGAAGTGACAGTCACAGGAAGGGTAACTGATGCCGCCACCAATGAGTCTCTTCCCGGGGCGAGTGTTATCGTGAAAAATACAGGAAGAGGTACTTCCACTGACATTGAAGGAAGATTCAATATTTCCGTCAATCCCGGGGAAACGCTGCAATTTTCTTTTATCGGATACATTGTGCAGGAAGTAGTGGTGTCCAATCAATCCGTCATCAATGTAGCCTTGACCTTGGATAGCAGAAGCCTGGATGAGGTAGTTGTGGTCGGATACGGTACGCAAAGCAAAAAGGACATAACCAGCGCAATCGGCTCACTTTCAGTAGGGGACAAGAAGCTGGCTGACCTGCCCATAACCAGTCCGGAACAACTTCTCCAAGGAAGGGTAAGTGGCGTCAATGTTACCCAAAATACAGGAACACCGGGAGGTAGGTCTACAGTAAGGATAAGAGGATCTAGTTCCATAACTGGAGGAAACGATCCCCTTTATGTAGTGGATGGAATCCCCATCAATACGGGAAACTATGCCGGAGCTTCGGCCGGATCTGTCCAGCAGAACCCTTTGGCCAATATAAGTCCCAATGATATTGCTTCCATTGAAGTACTTAAGGATGCCTCAGCGGCTGCTATCTACGGGTCGAGGGCCTCAAACGGTGTAATCATCATTACCACCAAGCGGGGCAGCGCGGAAACAACACGGATCAATTTCAACACGTATTATGGATTTCAGGAAGTGGCTAAACGAATTCCTCTAATGGGTGGGCCTGAATGGGGAGAATTGATAAATGAAGCCAACAGAAACGTAGGCAGACCGCAGCCTATTGCAGACCCATCCTCATTGATTACAACTGACTGGCAGGATGAGATATTCAGGACTTCGCCCATTCAAAACCATGAATTGTCCCTGTCAGGCGGCACGCAGCGTTCGCAGTATTTTCTATCGGGAAGTTATTTGGATCAGCAGGGAGTCGTTGTTGGCAGCGGCTTTAAAAGAGGCAATTTCAGGTTTAATTTTGACCAGCACGTCAATGACAAGCTGAAAGCCGGGGTGAGCCTAAGCCTCAACCGCTCCAAGACAGACAGGGTAAGTACCAGTGATAGGCAGGGTATCGTGGCGGTGGCTATTGTAAAATCCCCAGCTGTTCCGGCGAGGCTGCCAGATGGGTCTTTAAATCCCAATGATCCTTATATCAGCAATATTGATAACCCGCTGTTGATTGCTGATCAAACCACGAACGAAGCTTTCAACAACCGGGTCATAGGAAATACCTATGTGGACTATGAAATCATTGACGGGTTAACTTTCCGAAGTACCTTGGGGGTGGATTATCTAAGTTTGGAAGAAGTTTACTTTGTTCCGCCAAATAACCTGACTGTCGTTGGTAGAACCACCAACGGCACAGGTACCAACAGCTTCACCCAAGATATCGGATGGATCAATGAAAACACCCTGAATTTTGTCCGTGAAATCAATTCTGATCACCGCATTAGTGCCTTGCTCGGTTATTCCAACCAAGAATCCGTTTTCAGTAGGACCATAGCCTCTGCCACCAATTTTGCGCTGGAATCCATCCCAACCTTGGGTTCTGCTTCCATTAAAAACTCATCTTCCACGGGAAGTAGCTGGGGCTTGGTTTCCTATTTCAGCAGGTTCAATTATGGCTATCGGGACAAATTCAATTTTGCGGCAAGTTATCGCGTAGATGGGTCTTCGAGATTTAGCGAAAACAACAAGTATGGAACTTTTCCTTCCGTTTCTGCCTCCTACAGGATAGGTCAAGAAGAATTTTTGCAGGAGGTATCGTGGTTGGAGGACCTTAAATTCAGAGCAAGTTGGGGCCGGACAGGAAACCAGGAAATTGGAAATTTCACTTCCAGGGGCTTATCTGCAGGGGGTTTCAACTACATTGGCTTAAGTGGACTGGCTCCAACCCAACTGGCTAATCCTGACCTTTCTTGGGAAACCACAGAACAGACCAATATCGGTTTGGACTTAGGTTTTCTTCAAAACAGGATCACCTTAACAGTTGATGCCTACCTGAAGAAAACTTCAGGATTGTTATTGGAAGTACTCCTTCCCAGGACTTCTGGTTTTATCAGCTCCCTGCAAAATGTGGGAAATGTGGAAAACCGCGGGATTGAATTGTTGTTGAATACGGTCAATTTTGACAAGGAAGGTTTTAAATGGACAACTGACTTCAATATAGCCTTTAACCGTAACCGGGTAACAAATCTTCCCGGTGGTCCCCGGCCGTTGGGCTTCAACGGATATGCAAGCATCGTGAAAGAAGGCTATCCACTAGGCACCTTTTACGGATGGAAAATTTTGGGGGTAAATACTGAGACAGGGGATTACATTTTTGATGATTTGAATGGAGATAACAATAAACCTTTTGCTTCCACCACCCAAGACGTGCAGATTATCGGGAGTGCCCAGCCAAAATTTATCGGTGGTCTGACCAATTCCTTCTTCTATAAGAATTTTGACGCCTCTGTCTTTTTCCATTTTGTTTATGGAAATGAAATATTCAATCAGGCAGAATATTCCTACGGTAGATTGCATACTTGGTTCAATTCCTCCACCCTGGCCAGGGAGAGATGGAGGGAACCCGGAGACGTGGCCACCTTGCACCGGGCAGCTTGGGGTGATCCTTTCAGAAATGGCTCTGTTTCAGACCGCGTACTTCAGGACGGATCATTTCTAAGGCTTAAAAATGTATCGCTGGGATATAATTTGAATGGAGAAACATTGGAAAGATTGGGCGTTCAAAATCTGCGCATATACTTTGCTGGGCAGAACTTAATCACCTTTACCCAATATAGAGGCTATGACCCGGAAGTCAATGGCTATGAAGATGATTCCAGATTGGGATTTGATTTAAGCTCCTATCCACAGGCCAGATCATATACTATGGGTCTCAACCTTACCTTTTAAACGTAAAGCAATGAAAA
Organism: Cytophagales bacterium; assembly: GCA_038209145.1. GTDB lineage: Bacteria > Bacteroidota > Bacteroidia > Cytophagales > Cyclobacteriaceae > Lunatibacter. The sequence goes on from JBBQXZ010000069.1 coordinate 4,638, forward strand.
AGAAACGCTTATATATCGCTTGCATGGTTCTCTTTTTGAATTCATGTGATGTCATTAATCAGGAACCCTTGGATTCCGTTTCCAATGAACAATTGTTTGTTCGCCCATCCGATGCGGATGCAGCCATTATTGGCGTTTACCGCCAACTGGCTGACTTGGGCTTAAACTATGTTGTATTTCCCGAACTTCCCACGAAAAACGCCTTGGGAACGGCACTCAACAGGCAGTTTGAGCAAATGAATAATTTACTGTTTTTGGACGACAATCCCTGGTATGAAATCTTGTGGAATCAGCATTTTCTTTTGCTTAATCGGGCCAATGTAGTCATCGAACGGGTTCCCGAGATCCCGGGGTTGGCAGAGCAAAAGCGTAATGAGGTGGTCGCTGAGGCTAGGTTTTTGAGGGCATTTACGTATTTCAGCTTGGTGAGGTATTTTGGGCAAGTACCACTGATTACGTCAGCTACTACCAGTCCTGATATCCCTACGTTACAGGTTTCGAGAAATTCGGTAGCCGAGATTTATACCCAGATTTTTGATGACCTGAATTTTGCCAAAAACAACTTACCAGTCTCATTTACTTCAAATCTGGCAACCAAAGCAAGAGCCACCAGGAATGCCGCCTTTGCATTGGGCGTACGCATATACCTGTTCAGAAAGGAATATGCCCAAGTCGTCAATGATGCAGATAAGGTGATTGCTTCCAAAGGAAGCAATTTGACTATACCGTACATCTCACTGTACGAAAATAAAAACTCAGCGGAATCCATCATGGAGATCAACTATGATCCCCAATTGCAAAACGCTTTGGCAACAAATTTTCTTCCAGGGACTTTGGGGGGGAATTGGGTGATAGAGGTAAATCCCGATATACTCAATGCCTACGAGGGAGGTGATGCCAGAAAAGTAGCGACATTTGGTGTTGCGAACAACAGGAATTACGTGAAGAAGTACTTTAGAGGGAACACCCGGGATGACAATGTTATTCTTTTCAGACTCGCGGAAGTTTTACTAAGCAAGGCCGAAGCTATGGCTGAGTTGGAATATCCCAACCCCGAAGCTGTGGATTTGCTCAATGAGGTTAGAAGACGTGCCGGTCTGAGTCCAATAGCACCAGCTAGCATACAGGATTTTAGAACCGCTGTCTACAAGGAAAGACGACTTGAGTTAAGCTATGAAGGCCATGAATGGTTTGATCTGGTAAGAACCAACCGGTTAGCTTCTGTCATGGGAATTACGGACCCAAACAAAGCTATCTTTCCGGTTCCTGCGGGAGAAATTTTAAGGAATCCCAATTTGATGCCCCAGAATCCCGGTTATTGAGTGAATTGGGATTAATAAAAAAGCCACGAAAGGGAGTACCTTCGTGGCTTTTTTTATTCGTGATCATCAATGAGTTATTTCATGCCAGGCATATACGTTTTTTTGGCGTGTTTTAGTATATCTTCCCGATAATAGTTCACTTCTTTAAACTCCGCATTGGCATATGGCTGGGCTTGGTCATAAAAATGTGGGGATTCCGGGTCACCACTCTGCCCACCTGCCAGACTGCTCTTGGCCCTTACCTTTTCCCCAAATTCCACTACCGCCACAAAGCTGTTTCCGACCGTACCGTAGATTTTTTTTGTTTCCACAGGACTTCTACCGACATATGAGGCCAGCGAACCCCAGGTAGCGGGGGCGAAAGGAACAGGAATGCTGGGTTTGCTGTCATCAAAAGGCTGAACAATATCCCCTGTAATCCGCTGGAATCTGTTAATTTCTCCCCAAGGAGTTTCCCAGGTGCCAAAGTCTTCTTCCAGTTTCTGAACGGCGGCGGCCAGGGCTTCCAGTTTCATTTGATCCGAAGTGTAGGTAGCCAAGAAATCGAAGAGATAAACCTCAGCCGGCCTTTCTAGACTGCGGGCACTGCTTATCAAAGCCTGCCCCCAAAAATGTGCCAGCGACATACCTACCGATTTTAACCCAAAATTTAGGTCCCAATCCAGCAAGGTTTCAACAGGTTTTTGTAGGCTGCTTTTAAGTGGATGGGTTGGGGGTAGCGTTTCGTAGGCAATTTTCAGTTTTGGAAGGAGCGGTTCGAAAGCTATCAGGTAGGGATCGTATGCTTTAACTATCAGGCTGTTTAAGGTAAATCCTCTTTTATTTTGCAATACCCGGACTGCGTTTAAACCTCGGGCACTTTCAGCATCCGGTGCCATGTAAGCGGGATAATTGCCACGCACAGGACTATATTCTCCTGCCGCCGTAAATGGGGTTGCATTACAATTTTGTACCCAACCATTCTTGGGGTTGATCACATGTACCAACTCATCCAATCCATGCAATCCCTTCCAATCTGTGGCCGGATCAGAGCCATCAACCACCCCTGACCAGTCGAAGGATTCATCCCGGATGGGCATAAAATTACCGTGGTAATAGGCGATGGTTCCATCTTTGTCCGCATATACGGTGTTGTTGGAAGAGTTGGTCTTCAGTTCCATGATTTCCCGAAACGCTTTGTGGCTGTCGGTCTTTGTGCGCAGGTAGGATTGGCTTAGGGCTTTTTCTCGCTCCACCATCAGGCGGATGGCGATCCATTTATCCCCTTCAGACCGAATTACCGGCCCGTGGTGGCTATAGAAGGCAGTAATAACCTCCTCGCCAATTCTATCACCATCCTTGTACCTCATGGGTATTTTTTTTGTGGTAAAGGGTCGCCATTCATTGCCGTGTTTGTAGTGGTAGGTACCGTCAATTTGCTCCACCGTCAGGGCATAGTGATCGATGACGTCTGCCCTGGTGGACGTATGCATCCAACCGTTGGAGGCGTTAAATCCCTGATAGATAAAAAACTGGCCCCAGGTGACTGCTCCATAGGCATCCAAACCCTCTTGACTTACCATATGAACCTCCGGACGGAAATAGAAAGAAGTATGGGGATTAATCAGCAGCAGTGCGTTGCCGTTTACGGTGAGTTCGGGAGCTATGGCAAAGCCGTTGGAACCACTCGGATTTTCTTCCAAGTCCCACGCTTCTACGGGAATGAAACTTTGGAAGTTGTTGGAATAAAAGGCTTTTAAACCGGCGGGGGAGATGGACTCAATATCTCCCCCGATACTGCCTTCACTGAATGCCAATGCCATCCAAGGTTCAAAATTGATCAATAGCTTTGGGGTTACTTTCGGGTTTTTTGCCAGGAAGTAATTGATTCCGTCGGCCCATGCCGTCATTAATCCCTTAAGCCAATCCGCACTGCCGGCAAACTCAGCTTTTAAGACATCCGGATCAATATACATTTTCATTCGCAAATCCGTATAAATCTCCTCTTTACCCGAAATTTCCGCCGTTCTGCCCAAAGCGGTAATGTAGTTCATTTCTACCCGGTTGAAGTCATCCTCGCATTGGGTGTAGATCATGCCAAACACGGCATCGGCATCTGTCTGGCCAAAAACATGGGGAACCCCCCATTGATCGCGGATGATTTCAGTTTGGCTGGCATGCTTTTTCCATCTTTGCTGTTCGCTCTGGGCAAAAAGCAAGGCTGGAAGAAACAAAAATGCCAAGAGGATTAATTTGTTCTTCATGGTTAAAGTGGTTGCTGGTAATTGAAAGTTTTAGTAGTGATTATTGAACCATGGGCAGGCTAATGCTGCTGGGGTAATTTCTTTAAGTTGTTGAAGGATGGTCGCTTCTTGGGCCCATACGGTGGTGCTGAGGGGAAACGGTTGGAAAAGAAAGTAAATCGATGCTTTTTTCATGCTTTTTTTCCAATTTTAGAGGTATTTAACCCCTAAAAATAAGGTTTATCGGCTGATAATGAAAGAATATTCTGTAAAATTTGCTTGAATAAAACAGGAAAACAAAATTTGAATCACTTTGCTCCTATATTTCAAGAAGATAGGTTGGACATCAAGTATTCGGCAGTTGAAGGATTGTTGATGATTAATTGTTAAAGGTTAATTGTTAATGGTTAAGTTGGGGGTATAATATCAGGAATTCACCAGTTGAAGGGTATGCACCACGGCCAAGCCAGCGGTTTCCGTACGAAGTCGATTCTTTCCCAGGGAGCAGGGTACGAAACCATTTTTGATTGCCTCCTTGATTTCACCTGGAGAAAAATCACCTTCTGGCCCAACCAGAATCAAATAAGACTGGTCCCGCTTGGCTAGCTGCATCAGGTGACTGGGAATCTTTTCGTCCACATAACAAATGAACCGATTATAGGTCGTCCATGTTTTGTCTGCCAAAAACTCCCCGAAATTTCGCATTTCATTGATTTCAGGGACCCAGGTCTGGCAGCTCTGCTTACAGGCGTTGATTGATTTTTTTTGAAGGCGTTCTAGATTTATCTGGACTCTTTCGGAGTTTTCTGATTGGATAAAAGTCACTTCATCCACGCCGATTTCCGTGATCTTCTCCATCATCCACTCCATGCGGTCAGCATTTTTGGTGGGAGAAATGGCCAAGTGGATATGGTGGATCGGTTTAGGAACAAATTCTTGACTCACTACAAACAGCTTCGCTTTTTTTGGGTCATTGTCTTCTATCCTGCAGCTGAATAAAGATCCTTTGCCGTTTGTAAAGAGAACGATATCTCCCACAGGTTTTCGCAACACCTTGGTGAGGTGTCTGGATTCATCCGCATCCAGAACCAATTCGGCACCTTTGATTTCTTCTTGATAAAAAAGCTGCATTCTTCGGAGAGTTGTATGACGAAGGTAAGGATAATGACTTTAATTACCCATCTTTTTAGGTAAATTGATACCTTTGGAACAAACTTGAAAAACACAAAATAAAACGTTGTAAACATGAAAGACTCAACCCTAGACAGCCTTGTTCTTGCTATTGAAAATGAGAAGGAATTTGCTTGGAATAGCTGGCTGCAACAGACGCTGGATTTCTTTCACTGTACCACCGGAACCTTACATGTATTGGATGCGGCAACCGGAGTGCTACACCTGAAGGCGCAGGTGGGTATCCCTGAATTTTTGTTACCCAAAATGTCCGAAATTCCCATCGGGAAAGGAATGGCGGGGATTGCCGCTGAGCGTAAAGAGCCGGTGCAGGTTTGTAATCTTCAAACAGACGCTTCCGGAGTAGTACGACCAGGAGCCAAAGATACCAAAGTGGAGGGTGCGATAACTATCCCATTACTGAGGGATGGTCACCTTTATGGTACACTTGGAATAGCTAAAAAGGAGCCTTATGAATTTTCGGATTTGGAGACGACCCGTTTATTGGAGATTGGGCAGGCCATAACCGGAAAAATCTTATCTCAAATCTAAATAACTCTTTTCCAAAGAACAAAAAAAAGGCGCTAACTGTCAGGATAGCGCCTTTCTAATAATATTGGAATTAACCTTTCGAAATCTCGAAATTCACGTCCTTACCTTTAATGGTATTCGAGTTCATCACACTGATGATGTGATTGACATCTTTTTTGGGAACATCCACGAAAGAGAAGTTTTCAAAGATATCTATCCCACCAATGCTTTTGCCTGAAACGCCTGTTTCACCGGCAATGGCTCCCACGATATCATTTGGTCTGATATGGTCTTTTTTACCCAGGTTTAGAAACAAGCGGGACATATTGGCATCTTTCGCACTGTCTTTACCATCCCTGCGGGGTCTAGCTCCCCGTTCAGGTTTTCCACCTCTTCTCTCAAAACCACCGCGATCTCCGCCTCTGTCAAAGCTGCCCCTTTCTGAACGGAACTCTCTGCCCTCTCTTCTTCTACCTTCGTCCCGTCCAGGTCTTCCCATGTCCAAGTCAAAGTTCAATTCGTTAAGTTCTTTCACCGCAGGTCCCATCTGCAATTTGATCAGACCCATGGCAACCTGCTCCAAAGACAGTCCTTCAGCCAACATTTTACCAATAGTGGCTTCAAAGATGCTGTTGTTGTCCTCTTGGGAAACCTTTCTGTTTACATCCTTCACCAGCTGATCCTGCTTCATTTCCAGCAAATCCGAAGAGGAAGGAGGAGATAATTTATTGATACTTGTTTTGATGAATTTTTCAAGATCGCGGATCTTGCCCTGATCCCTTCTTCCTGTCACAAAATTGATGGCGGTTCCGAATTTACCCGCACGGCCGGTTCTTCCGATACGGTGTACGTAGTTTTCCTCATCCAAGGGCAAATCATAGTTGAAAACCGCTTCCACGTTTTCCACGTCTATTCCTCTTGCCGCTACATCGGTAGCCACCAATACGGAGCAATGTGCTTTTCTGAACTTGTTCATCACCTTGGTCCGCTGCGCCTGTGAAAGGTCGCCGTGCAAGGCTTCAGCCTGAATTCCGCGGGCTATCAACTCTTCCGTTACCTGGTCGGTAGCCCTTTTGGTGTTACAAAAAATAAGACTTAACGTAAACTGGTGAACGTTGATCAACCGTGTGACCAAATCCATTTTCAGCGGCGTTTTTACCTCGTAATATACTTGTGTGATATTTTCTACAGTAAGCTCTTTACGCAATACCTTGACTATCTTAGGATCAGTCTGGTATTTTCTGGTCAAATCCAAGATTGGCTTCGGCATGGTAGCTGAGAAAAACACAGTCTGTCTTTCTTCCGGCATGGATTTCAAGATGGTCTCAATGTCCTCTCTGAAACCCATATCCAGCATTTCGTCTGCCTCATCCAATATGATCATTTTGACGTTACTCAAGTCCAAGGTGCCTCTGTCGAGGTGGTCCATTACCCTACCCGGCGTACCTACCACAATTTGGACGCCTTTTCTTAGGGCCTTAATTTGTCTGTCTATTGGATCTCCTCCGTAGATACACGTTGATGCCAATCTTTTCTTGTACTTGGAAAGCTTGACAATTTCACCTTCTACCTGAACAGCAAGTTCACGGGTAGGACATAAAATAATCGCCTGGGGCTTGTTGCTGCTTGTGTCGACAAGATCAATGATCGGAATCCCAAAAGCTGCTGTTTTTCCAGTTCCTGTTTGTGCCTGTCCTATTAAGTCATGCCCTTCAAGCAAAAAAGGAATGGTCTGTGTTTGAATTGGGGAAGGTTGGGTATAACCCATGTCTTCCACTGCGCTCAAGATTTCTTCAGAAATCCCAAGATCTGAGAATAATAATTCTTTTTCCATGAAATGTTTCCTTACTTCTCTGCGCCACGGTATCCTAAATCCCACTAACTAGCAACAGTAAGGAAACCCACGGCAATCGAGAAAAATTTAAATTATTTTAATTATCGTGCAAAGGTAGGTATTATTTTTTAATAAGCAATATAATCGGAAAAAAATAAAACATTAGTAAAAAATTTTTTAAAAAACATGTCAATAGTTCTGAATTGATAAAGGAGGCTGCTATAAAACAACCTCCCTTTTAAAACAATTCGTTACCTGTTATCCATGGATACATAGGATCTTTCAGTAGGACCGACATATACTTGTCGGGGTCTGCCGATTGGCTCACCGTTTTCACGCATTTCCTTCCACTGAGCTATCCAGCCGGGAAGTCTACCCAAGGCGAACATTACGGTAAACATATCTGTAGGTATGCCTAACGCCCTGTAGATAATCCCCGAGTAAAAGTCAACGTTTGGATATAATTTTCTTTCAACAAAATAATCATCCTGAAGTGCGGCAGTTTCCAATTCTTTGGCAATATCCAATATCGGATCATCAATACCCAGTTTGGTAAGTACTTCATCCGCCGCTGATTTGATGATTTTAGCACGGGGATCAAAGTTTTTATAGACGCGATGTCCAAAGCCCATCAGGCGGAAAGGATCATCTTTGTCTTTCGCCTTATCCAACCATTTCTTGCTGTCACCTCCGTCATCCTTGATGGCTTCCAGCATTTCTATGACAGATTGGTTTGCTCCCCCGTGAAGCGGGCCCCAAAGGGCGTTGATGCCTGCGGATATGGAGGCATAGATACTTGCTTGGGAGGATCCAACAATCCTCACTGTGGACGTGGAGCAATTTTGTTCGTGGTCGGCGTGAAGGATGAGCAGTTTGTCCAGTGCTTTTGAAATGACAGGGTCCGGTTCGTATTTTTCGGCCGGCAGGGCAAACATCATTTTGAGGAAGTTGCTGCAATAATCCAGTCCGTTGTCTGGGTAATTTACGGGGTGTCCAACTTTGTTTTTAAAAGCCCAAGTAGCGAAAGTGGGAAGTTTGGCCATTAGCCGGACAATGCTTAGGTCAATCTCCTCTTTTGTATTGTTGGGGTCCAGTGAATTTGGATAAAAAGCGGTCAGCGAGCAAATAAGGGAAGACAGGACTCCCATAGGATGAGCCACGGAAGGAAATCCGTCCAAAATCTTCTTAATGTCCTCATGTACCAAGGTGTGCTTGGTTATTTTTTTGGTAAACTTCTTTAATTCCGCTTCTGCAGGCAGTTCTCCGTAGATCAATAAATAAGATACTTCAAGAAAGGTTGATTTTTCAGCCAAATCCTCAATGTTGTATCCTCTATATCTCAAAATTCCTTTTTCTCCATCCAGAAAAGTTATCGCACTTTGGGTTGATCCGGTATTTTTAAAACCTGGATCCAGGGTAATCAACCCCGATTGTCCCCTTAGTTTGCCAATATCTATGGCTTCTTCATTTTCAGTTCCTTTGGTAACTGGTAGTTCATATTCATTTCCCTGAAAGGATAACTTAGCAATTTCAGACATATGTTTCTATTTAATCTATTTTGAACTGTTGCGCTTTACTTCAAATTTGGCATTAAGGTACTAAATAGGTGTCATATATTTCCTAAAACTTACATCACCGGACAATATCAATAAGGTAATTTAAAAATATAAACTAAACTTATTTCTTTAGTTTGCTACTTATTTTAGCAATTTTTTTTATATTTTCAATATTTTATATCAAATAATGTCCAAAACTAAAATATATTTCTTGGATTAAATATTCCGTTTCAAGGTTTTGTTTTACAATAAAAAGGCCCAAAATAGGGCCCTTTTAATCGCAAAAATTCTCAAAGACTTCGACTAAATGGTCTCCGATCATCTTTGCATTTCTACCTTCTATGTGGTGTCTTTCTATGAAGTGAATCAAGTCACCGTCCTTGAATAGGGCCATGGCAGGGGAAGAGGGAGGATACGGTAACACATATTCCCTCAGTTTTGCAACGGCATCGCGGTCATTGCCCGCAAAAACTGTAGCCAAAACATCCGGTTTCTTAGCCGCAATGTCAAGCGCATACTTAATTCCAGGTCTGGCAGCGCCTGCAGCACATCCGCATACAGAGTTCACTACTATCAATGTCGTTCCCTTATGTGACTTCAAATGGTTGTCCACATCTTCTGCTGATCTGAATTCTTTAAATCCCACGTCTGTCAGTTCAGCACGCATGGGTGCAATTAATTGTTCTGGATACATATATATATTTTATTAGGGGTAAATTTTATAAGAAGCCCAATTCTAACTTAGCTACTTCAGACATCATGTCCTGAGAATAAGGTGGATCAAAGGTAAGTTCCACTTCTACATTGTTGATGCCTTCTATCTCTTTGATCCGCTCTTTGACTTCAGAAGGAATTGCTTCTGCGGAAGGACAATTCGGAGAAGTCAATGTCATCATGACATAAACATTGTTGACCGGAAACACAGTTATTTCATAGATCAGTCCCAATTCGTAAACGTCCACCGGTATTTCAGGGTCAAACACCATTTTAATGGCATTGACAACTTTTTGCTTTAGTTCCGCAATTTCTTCTTTATTTGTCGTAGAGGTTTCCATGGTTTTATTTGATTAGGAGGCGTTTGATTTGGCCTGATAGGCAATGGCAAAGCGTTTCATTTGTTTTATCATGGCAGTTAAGCCATTGGATCGCTGGGAACCGATGATGCTGCCCATGCCTATCTTATCGATGAAATAAAGATCACTGGAGATGATATCTTCCGGACTCCTTCCTGACAACACCCTGATCAAAAGACTGATAAGGCCTTTTGTAATATCGGTGTTCGAATCAGCCAGAAAAATAACTTTTTCACCTTCTTCTTTCGTTGTTAGCCAAACCTTGGACTGACATCCCTTTATAATGTTATCTTCAGTGTGTTCAGCTTCCGGAAACGGTTCCATTTTGTCTCCAAGTTCCATGATATAAAAAATGGTAGACTCTCGGTCATCCCCAAGAATGCCAAACTCCTCTATGATTTCATCTTGAACAGTATTGATGTCAGGCATTAATTTTTCCTTTTGGCTATACGGCTAATCCACTGATATAGCGTGTCGATTTCATTTTTCGTATTGTAAACAGAAAATGAGGCTCTGACGGTTCCTTCAATGCCAAATCTCTTCATAAGTGGTTGGGTGCAATGATGTCCTGTGCGTACAGCTATACCTCCAGCATCCAGCATCATGCCCACATCAAAAGGGTGCATGCCATTAATGAGAAAACTCAACACACTTACTTTTTCCCTTGCAGTGCCTACGGGGATAAACCCTTTGATCGTTGATAGCTTTTCGGTGGCATAAGCAAGCAGCTCCTGTTCATGTGCGTGAATATTTTCCCGACCAACGATTTGGAAGAACTCCAGTGCTTTTTGAAACGCGATTACATCTCCGATGTTTGGGGTACCGGCCTCAAATTTAAAAGGTATTTCGTTGTAGGTTGTTCCTGCAAAATCCACTTCCTTTATCATTTCCCCTCCACCCTGATAGGGGGGCATTGCCTCCAAGACGTCTCTTTTACCATACAAGACACCCAATCCGGTAGGGCCGTAGAGCTTATGTGCGGAAAAGGCCAAGAAATCGCAATCAAGTTCCTGCACATCTACACTCAAGTGGGAAGTAGACTGTGCGCCATCCACCAGTACCTTTGCCCCTACCGCATGCGCTTTGTCAATGATTTCTGAAATTGGATTTATCGTTCCCAACGCATTGGAAACATGTACAACAGACACCAATTTGGTTCTGGAGGAGAGCATCTGATCAAACTCCTCCATGATGATTTCACCAGTGTCTGTGATGGGAATCACTTTGAGCACTGCTCCATTTGCCTGGCAGAGCATTTGCCAGGGGACGATGTTGGAGTGGTGTTCCATGGTGGAGATGATAATTTCATCCCCCTTCCCAATGAATTCCCTGCCATAGGTGGCGGCTACCAAATTGATACTTTCAGTCGTACCTTTTGTAAAGATAATTTGCTCCTCGCTTGGTGCATTTATGAATTCTTTAACTGATGTCCTAGTATTTTCATAGTATTCAGTCGACCTTGCGGCCAGTGTGTGTGCGCCGCGATGAATATTTGCATTGTCCATTTCATAGTAGGCCTTAAGGGCCTCTATGACAGAAACCGGCTTTTGGGTAGTTGCCGCATTATCTAAATAGATGAGGGGATTACCATTTACTACTTGATGGAGAATGGGAAATTGTTTACGTATTTCTTCAACTGGAAAATGCGCCCCTCTAAGCTTAATGGGAGCCGAGTCGCTGTTGAACAAGTCTGATGCAATAATTTCTGAAGTTTTCATTGTTTATTTTTTCTAATACTTCCCCGGCAAATGCATACAGCAACATCCCTCTGCTGCTTTCTTTCGATATTCCCCTTGATCTAAGGTAAAATAAGGCTTCCTCATCCAACTGACCTGTTGTACACCCATGGGAACATTTGACATCATCCGCCCAAATTTCCAGCTGCGGTTTTGTATTGATCACCGCATCCTCAGACAACAGAATATTGTTGTTTTGTTGGAAGGCATTGGTTTTTTGCGCATCCTGCCTTACAAATATTTTACCGTTAAAGACTCCTCTTGAATGATCAGCAAGAATGCCTTTATAGAGTTCGTTTGACTCAGAATGGGGCTTGGTATGGTCCACATTGGTATGGTTGTCCACGTGGGTATGACCATTGAGCAAGTAAAGGCCATACATGTTTCCCACCGAATTGGAATCCAATAAGTTGATGCTGAGGTTATTCCTTATCATTTGAGCTTGAAAAGAAATTACTGCTGAACTGAAGGACGCATCTCGTGGGACATTGACCTCCGTATTGTTGACCTCAAGGGCTGCCTTGCCTTCATCCTGTATACGATAGAATTCCACTTGGGAATTTTCGCCTACGTTGATTTCAGTAACTCCGTTCAGGAAATAGGGTTGATCATCCAAACTTACCACCTTTTCAATAAAGGTGGCTTTGGCAGTATTTCCTACCTGAATATAAGTTCTGCAATGTACAGCTTCAGCTTCTGGGGAAGCCTGTACAAACTGAAGGATAAAAACGGGCTTGTCCAAAACCGTCTTCGCACCAATCTCCAACCAAACCCCGTCCTGAAAGGCCACCTGATTTAAGGCAACATATGGATCCTTCTTCGCAATGGCAATTTTCCCTATCCGTTGGTCTATTTTCTCCTCAGGTAAATCCGTAAAAGATGTAATAGATAGGACGGAAGAATCGAAAGTAGAAAGGGTTTTTTCTAATTTACCATTGTTGATGACCACCAAGTGCACATCCATATCTGGTATTAGATTTTCCGTTATGGTCTTTTGATCTACCTTCACAGACGGAGCGGCATGCTGAAAGTGGGAGATATTACTTTCGATCTTCTTTGTGATGGGAGTGAATTTATATTCTTCCACCCTGTTGACAGGAAGTCCGTTTTCTTCGAGCAAGGCAGTACCTTCGTTCCGTAAAGAAGTAGCGGGCAGCACCTGTTTCAAATCTTTATATGCTTCCAGTAATGTGGAAGTGAGGGAATTTATTTGTTTTGTGATTGTGGTCATGAATGTTGGTTCTTAGATTATAACTGTTTGCGTTAGACTGTTAATCCAGCAACTTCTTCTTTGATCCAATCATATCCTTTTTCTTCCAGTTCCAAAGCCAATTCTTTGGTTCCCGATTTGACAATCCTTCCCTGATATAATACATGGACATAATCCGGTATGATATAATCCAACAAACGCTGATAGTGGGTTACAATAATAGTGGCATTATCTTTGGTTTTCAGTTGGTTCACCCCATTTGAGACGACTTTAAGCGCGTCGATATCAAGTCCTGAGTCGGTTTCGTCCAAGATAGAAAGGGTTGGTTCCAAAATAGCCATTTGGAATATTTCGTTCCTTTTTTTCTCACCGCCGGAAAAGCCTTCGTTAAGAGATCTACTCAGCAGTTTTTGATCAATCTCCACAAGTTTCATTTTTTCCTTCATTAGGGATAAAAATTTCACCGCATCTAAGGGCTCTTGTCCTCTATATTCCCTGACCTGATTAACGGCAGTACGCAAGAAATTCGTGGAGCTTACGCCGGGAATTTCTATCGGATACTGAAAAGCAAGGAAGACACCTTCTCTTGCCCGATCTTCGGGACTAAGTTCAAGCAGGTCTTTGCCTTTGAACCAAACTTCTCCTTCGGTGACTTCATACTCTTCCCTGCCCGCAAGTACTGAAGCCAGGGTTGACTTGCCGGAACCGTTTGGTCCCATGATGGCGTGTATTTCACCTGCTTTTACTTCAAGATTGATTCCCTGTAATATTGGTGTGCCTTCGATAGAGGCGTGTAAGTTTTTTATTTTAAGCATTGTCAGTTGTGTTATGGTATTATCCTACACTACCCTCCAGGGTAAGTGCTAATAATTTTTGAGCTTCAACCGCAAATTCCATGGGGAGTTGGTTGAGTACTTCTTTGGCATATCCATTGACGATGAGCGCAACGGCATCCTCTGTAGCAATGCCCCGCTGATTGCAATAGAAAATCTGGTCCTCCCCAATTTTGGAGGTAGTTGCCTCGTGCTCCACCTGGGCGGTGGAATTGGCGATATCTATATAAGGAAAGGTATGGGCCCCACAAGTATTTCCCATTAACAAGGAGTCACATTGCGAGAAATTCCGAGCATTGGTAGCCCTTTTCATTACCTGGACTTGACCCCTGTAAGAATTTTGGGAATGGCCGGCGGATATTCCTTTGGAGACAATTCTCGACCGGGTGTTTTTCCCGATATGAATCATCTTAGTTCCGGTGTCTGCCTGCTGATAGTTGTTGGTTACTGCTACAGAATAAAATTCCCCGACACTGTAGTCACCTTTAAGGATACAAGAAGGATATTTCCAGGTAATGGCAGAACCAGTTTCTACCTGAGTCCATGAGATTTTGGAATAGTCACCGTCACAGATACCTCTCTTGGTTACGAAGTTATAGATACCACCTTTGCCATTTTTGTCTCCGGGATACCAGTTTTGGACGGTTGAATATTTAACCTCTGCATTTTTCGCAGCATATATTTCTACAACGGCCGCGTGGAGTTGGTTTTCATCTCTTTGCGGGGCAGTACATCCTTCCAAGTAGGAAACGTAAGAACCTTCTTCGGCGACTATCAATGTGCGTTCAAACTGGCCTGTGTTGGCGGCATTTATCCGAAAATAAGTGGATAACTCCATGGGACACCTTACTCCTTTTGGAATGTAACAAAAAGAACCGTCAGAGAAAACAGCGGAATTCAATGCCGCATAATAATTGTCAGTCATGGGAATAACGGATCCAAGATATTTTTTTATAAGATCCGGATATTCTTTTACCGCTTCGCTGAATGAACAGAATATAATTCCAT
>JBBQXZ010000070.1:0-19055 GCA_038209145.1 Cytophagales bacterium
CTTCAATTTGCTTCCACATGTCCTCCCTTCCACCCATCCATACCAAGCCGTTGATGGGGATCGGTTTTCCTTTGTCATAAAAATCGTTGGGTACTATTCTCCGCTTTCCGCCATGAATCAAATCCAACAAGGCTGTTTCCAAAGCAAAGCGCATGCTGGGAAATTGAGAGGGTACTTTTTCTTTTACCTGAAGCAGTAGCTCTTCAGGTTGAATAGAAAATCGTATTCCCTCTAAACTTTGGAGTAAATGATTCAGGTGAACATCAAAATCGGGGATGTCATCAACACTAAGTCCAGCAAGTGGACCCGCCTCTCCATAGCCCTCCCTTTCCGGAAAATTCTCGGAACTGCATTCCACCAAATAGTTTTGCTTCTTGGTGAGCACACCTCTTGAGGTACCTGCTTCAAATTTGAATCGAAGCGTATACGGGATAAAACGGGCTTTTACGGTAAAACTATTTTTCATGAGGACCAAAACGAATGAGGACTAAGCTAAAACTGCTATATTTGAAATTGGTTTTGCCAAAACTAAGGAAAACTATTCAAACACACCCCCTATTCCAACTGGATTTGATTGTCAATGAATGCGAACACACCCCTGAAAAAGTCTGATTTTTTCTATGATCTACCCGAGGATCGGATTGCCAAATTCCCGCTTCCCATACGGGATCAATCCAAACTTCTTCAATGGAAAACGGGTAAGATCAGCCATCACCACTTCTACGAACTTCCGGAATTGATACCTGTGGGGTCTCTGATGGTATTTAACAACACCGAAGTAATTCCTGCCCGAATGCTATTCCAATGTACATCGGGCGCTTGGATCGAGATCTTCCTACTTAAACCGATATTGCCGTCCGGAATTATCCAGCTAGCCATGGAATCCATTGGGCCAGTGGTATGGGAGGCCATGATCGGAAACCTCAAAAAATGGAAGGAAGGGGAAATCTTGGAAAATAGTTGGACCAATCAAGACATGAATATCAATGTCACAGTTGAATTAAATGACCGTCAAAAAAAGCAAGTGCGGATTTCTTGGGATTCAAAGAACCTAACTTTTGCGGAGCTTGTGGAAGCCGCGGGAAAAATCCCTCTGCCTCCCTACCTTAACCGGGAGGCAACCCCTGAGGACAGAAACCGATACCAAACGGTCTATTCCAAGGTAAAAGGTGCGGTGGCTGCTCCTACCGCGGGACTTCATTTTACCCCGGAAGTATTGGAAAGATTTACCGACAAGGGAATCAAAAAAGACTACCTAACACTCCATGTAAGCGCAGGAACTTTTAAACCCATTAAGGAAGAAGCTGTTCAAAAGCATCCAATGCATAGTGAGCAAGTGGTTTTTACCAAATCCAATATAGCCAACTTACTAAATGCAGATGGAAAGATAGTAGCTGTAGGAACTACATCCATGCGTTCACTGGAAAGTTTATATTGGTTTGGAATTAAGTTGCTTTCCGATAAAAATGCTGATTTTTTGATATCCAAGGAATACGCTTACCAAGCGCACAAAAAACTACCGGCGGCAAAAGAAGTATTTAAAACGATATATGATTGGATGAATATAAAAGAAAAGGATTCTCTAATTGGCCATACAGAAATCTATATTTACCCGGGGTACACGTTTCGGGTAGTTTCTGGTTTGATTACCAATTTTCATCAACCCGGATCCACATTGATTTTGTTGGTAGCTGCCTTTACCAACAATAATTGGAAGTTGGTCTATCAAGAAGCCCTGGATAATAATTATCGCTTTTTAAGTTATGGGGATAGTAGTATTTTATGGTTGTAAATGGATACAAAATAAAGCGATTTGCCTGAACAAAGCAAAACCAATTTACTCAAAACCGTTACTACCTAATTTTTGAATACCGTTGATTAAGGTCTGATAATAAGTTCTTCCTACCGGTACTTTATCCTCACCAATTGATATTTCTTTTGGAGAAATGGTGACTATTTCCTGAAGGTTTATAATAAATGATTTATGAATTCTCAAAAAAAGATCTTGTGGTAATATTTCTTCAAACTCCTTTAAGATATTCCGCAAAGAATAGGTTTTTTTTGGGGTGACAAGCGTGGTATAATTTCCGTCGCCTTTCAGGTACAAAATATTTGAAAACTTAATTTTGGTAAGGCAACCTTTATCCCGGATGAATATGGCATCTTTGATTAACAACTCTTTAGTTTTAACATGTGATTCCTTGGATCCATTACCATTCGAAGTGTAAACTTCCAGTTTCTCTTTGATTTTCATAACCTTCTGTTGAATTAATATAATTGTCTATGTAACCAAGCGAATAATCAATTGTTTAGCGGTAATGTTTTAATTTTTTACCTGATTTAAAATCCAAGGATTTAAAAGTTAAGATCGTTTCATAAAATCCCAGTAAAAAATTAAGACTTTATTTTCAAAAAAAGTATAATCATAATCATTTTGAATACAGATACTTACCTTTCATCTATTCCATTTCAATTTAAGGTAATCGAAATATCCCGCACCTAGTATGGCACCATATTGCAAAAGCAACAAGATGGGTGACTCCCTGGTGTCAGGAGATGCATAACTTGCATAAGAAAGAAAAACCACAAAAGACCATACATGAAATATCCGAAAGGGAGTCAGCACAGAAATACCCAAAGGTACAATGAGGTACCAAGGATGCACCACGGTATGCAACAGCAAATAAACCAAATAGGTAAATGCAACATTTGCGAAAATAGTGGGCAGTGGTTTTTTCCATGCTATCCAAATAATAAGAATACCCGCCAATCCTGTCATTATCGGACTGATATAAGCAATGGGGTTATAAGGAATCCACCACATGGAAATATTCCGTATCAGGTAATAAATTCCCGCATTAAATTCGAATTTCCCATAATATAGTTGTAAACTTTTCACAAAATTGGGAAACATTCCCAAAAGCGGGATAGATAAGAAGAAGATTGTAAACCCTGAACCTAAAATAAAAACTGGAATTTGATTTCTTTTGAGGTATCTAAGCCAAATAAGACCCAAGATCAAGGGCGTTAACTTGACCCCTACAGCCATACCAAACCAGACTCCTAAGCGTTTTTCATTTTTTAAAAAACTGTAAAGACACAACAACACAAAAAATAACATCACTCCTTCAAAATGCAAGTTTCCTGTAATTTCAAGAATCACAAGCGGATTTAGCGCATATAGGAGGACTTGTTTGCGGTGTACGGGGATTAGATGAGCCAATTTCCATAATAAAATCACCACCCCCGCTTCGAACCCGATTACTACCAATCGCAGCGTGACAATACTCAGCAGGATACCTTCACCGCCTATCAGAGAAGCCAAGGCAAAAATTAATTGGTTGGCGGGTGGATATACGCTAAAGTAATTTGGAGAATTAAGTTTGTCAAAGAGTCCTTGAAAGTAATGGGAATCCATGGTTAACAAAGTTGGCAAGATTTCTTCGGGAGTAAACTGGTACGGATTAATACCCGAAAGCAGTAACTTACCGTCCCACAAAAACCTGAAATAATCATCTGACAATTGCGGTATTGCAACTAACAACATTATCCGCGATATCATGGCGAAAAAAAGCCAACCTTTGAGTTGTTTGTCGGTGAAGTTTGTACGGGTTGTCAATCCAATAAGTAGGGCAAAAAGAATGAAATACATGAAAAAGTTAATGGCAAAAGCCTCCCTTGATCCGAAATACCCCAACCAAAGCAGCAACAAAGTGAAGAAACCTGCCCCTAAAAACAGGAAGGTTCTTCCTGTTTTCATGGATTAAGTTGTAATTCTTTCCTTAAACGGGTGTCTTCTGATTTATTTTTATTCCAATAATCAATCTGCCTAACAGATTTTCGCTCTCCCCTACTAACCTCTTCCGTTCCGTTTTCCAACACTCGGATTTCTTCAAAAGCGACGATTTGATAAGGGAATTCACGCTCAAAATGGATCTTAAGTGTGCGGTTATAGGAGATATAATCTACCTCCAGTTCATCGTATCGGTTATCCAAACGGTTTATCCGAAGTAAGGCATTCTGGGCAGCTGGCGTGATATGGGAAAACCGTTGCTCCAACAGCCCGGGAATCAATTCATGTTCCCCAAGGGGCAGTTGTTCTGGGCCGAGCCGGATGAGGTTCCACAGGTGGTCTTCGGCTATGGCGTCAACAGTAAATGTATTGTCATTTTCTTCCTCAAAATACGAAAACAGCTTGCCTTTGTAGGAATTTCCGTTGAGATTCATTTGGGTAAAAGACTGTCCGCACCATTCTTGGGAAGATGCGGTAAGTTTCAACGCAGAAGTTGCTTGATACACCGGTGAAAACACGGACAGCATCATGCTGTAGGGGTAAATTCCAGTGGTGAAAGATTTTGTCATATTTAGTTTAAGGACTTTGACTGCGTCCCTTCCCGCATCTTGGGGATTATCCAGTTTCACCTGCTTCTTTTTGGAGAGATCTTCCGTCACAAAAATCAGTACTGCTTCCCCATCTCTGGATTCCCCATAGCGGTACTGCTTCAAGTCAAAGGCACTGATTTCAGCTTCACCATTATACCAGTAACTTCCCCATTTGTCAAAGTCTATTCCCTCTCGCTTTTCGGCGTCACATGAAAAAAACAAGAGGACGGAAATCAAATAAATTAGGATCTGGTTTTTCATAATAAATCAGTCTACAACTATAAACATGTGAATATACCAAAAAGTAATGAATGGTATAAAAAAAAAGCAACCTTTACTTAAAAAAGTTGCTTTTGACATATAGATCTAGCCTGTTTATTGACAGTAACTGTCAATCGCATCCTGGGCCATTGCAAAATTATTTTCAACTGCTTTTCTAAAATCGGCACAAGCTTGCTGATTTTTCTCAATCAATTGGTTCAACATTCCCCGGTAATAGAATGCCTGTCCGTAGGTGGGGTTTATTTTGATCGCCGCATTGTACTCCCGCATGGCTTCATTCACATTTCCCAACTGATGCAAGGCCCTGGCTTTCATAAAATAGGCTACTGATGTAGCTCCCGAAATAGCAACTGCATTGTCCGCATACATCAAAGATAGTTCGTAGCTTTTTTTCTTGTGATAGAGGTTGGATAAACTCAGAAGAATTTGCGAGTTTTTCGGATCGACTTGAAGTGCTTTTTTAAAACTCTCCTCCGCCATTTCGAAATCTTCCAATTCCTCGTGTGCTCTCCCTTTATTATAAAGTGCTTTTAGGTTTTTAGGTTTTGTTTTCAAGAAATTGTCATAGGCTGTAATGGCCTCTTTGAACTGATCGTTTTGAAAATGGGTATCACCCTGGGATGAACTGCCACCACCGCACGAAAACAAAAACATTAAACTAATAATACCGAAAGAAAGAAATTTCAACAAACGCATAATAATATAATTAGACTGCCACACTATTTTCTCTAAGGGCATCATTTAGGGATGTTTTGAGATCGGTGGAAGCTTTTCTGGTTCCGATTATCAATGCACAGGGAACTTGGTATTGTCCTGCCGCAAAATTTTTGGGAATGCTTCCGGGTATGACCACTGATCGATCTGGAACGTAGCCGCGGTATTCTTTGGGTTGTTCAGAAGTGACGTCAATTATTTTGGAACTTGCAGTAAGGGTTACCCCAGCACCTATCACTGCTTCTTTTCCGATTCTGACTCCTTCTACGATGATGGAGCGGGAACCTATAAACGCACCATCCTCTACGATGACAGGTGCTGCCTGTATAGGTTCCAATACACCTCCTATGCCCACACCCCCGCTTAAGTGTACATTTTTCCCGATCTGGGCACATGAGCCAACAGTGGCCCATGTATCTACCATAGTTCCGCTGTCCACATAAGCACCAATATTGACATAGGAAGGCATCATGACTACTCCTTTAGCAAGAAACGAGCCATATCTGGCTATGGCGTGCGGAACTACCCGTACTCCCTGCTTGGCATAATTTGTTTTGAGTGCCATTTTATCATGAAATTCAAATGGTCCGACTTCGATGGTGCGCATCTTTTGTATGGGAAAATACAGGATCACTGCTTTTTTTACCCAATCATTGACTTTCCATGAATTATCTGCCAAAGGCTCGGCCACCCGTAGTGTTCCGTTATCCAAATCCGCAATTACTGTCTTAATTGCTATCTGAACGGCTTTGTCGTTCAATAATTCCCTGTCTTCCCAGGCTTTTTCAATGATGTCCTGTAATTCCATAAATGATTTAATAAGTAGCTTTATGTGGTTTATTCAAATGTTTTTTACGAAAATTGATCTGTTCTACCGTTATTTCGGTAAAAGTATGTATTATTTCCAATTTTGAAACCAAGGTGGCAACTAAATTCGACACGTTACTTTTAAATCCCGGGAACTCATGCGAGGCAAGAAAAGGATAATAATCGCTTCTGTTCTCAAGCCCACAAGGGATAGCCGAATGCTTTTTAAGTTTGGGTTTTCGCTGCGTGAAACAAATAAATACAAGGTTTACATCCTAGGATTCTCGGAAAAAAAATATTCAAAAATCAATAACATTCATTTATATTCCCTCTTCTCAAAAACGAGAACCCACCCTAGCCGAATTTTGGCTCCTTTCCGTTTGGTCGGACATATTTTAAAGATAAAGCCGGACATCGTTATCCTAACTACTTATGAATTAATACCCGCTATAATTTTTGTCAGGCTTTTTTTTAAATTTAAGCTTATTTATGATATCCAAGAAAACTTCAGTTTGAATGTACTTTCCAATCAAACCCTACCTGGAGGACTTCAAAAGGTTGTGGCGGGATGGATAAGGTGGTGGGAAACACAGATTCATCCCCTCGTTGACCATTACCTGTTGGCGGAGCAATGTTACAAGGATGAATTCCCCCAGCTAAGCAAATTTACAGTAGTTGAAAACAAATACAGTGGCCCTACGATCCAGGGAAGTTCAATCTCTTTTTCTCCGGAAAGACCCATTCATTTCATACTCGCCGGTACGATCACGCCGGTATTTGGGATCGTTGAGGGGATGAAATGGTTTGTCCAGTTTAATATCCACTTTCCACAGCAAACCTTGCATGTCCTTGGACATTGTCCGATGAAAGCGTACTGCGAGACATTGGAAGGCATCGCCAAAGATATCCCTCATATCAAGCTGGAGCTTTCTGAAAACCCCATTCCTTTTGCGAGGATTCAGGAGGCCATTTCCAAAGCCGATTGTTGGTTGATGCCCTACCAGCTGTTGCCGAGCATTGCCACCAAAATGCCCACCAAACTATATGAAGGCATTGCCAGAAGAAAAGTCGTCCTGATTTCAAAAAATCCCATTTGGGAACCTTTACTATCAAAACATTCCGCCGGCCAATCCATAGACTTTCAAAAAGGAGTGTGGAACAAAGCTGAAATGGAATCCTTGTACTTGCATACTTTTTTTATAGAGAATCCAGGTAAAACAGTCCTGTGGTCTTCAGAGGCTCCCAAACTTTTAACCGTCATTGAATCCCTGCTTTAAGGGTTTATTTTACAAAGTTTCTTGTATTCACTGCTGCCAATTTCATTCTTCTTTTAAGGAATGAATGAGCAATTTCCTCTTCTGATAATTTCGCCTTCCACATATAATTGGACATTTCCAATATGTCCAATTTTAAGTAAAATATCTTCAAAACCGCTGGGATTAATTATAACTATATTAAAATCAGCGTTTTGCATTTTTTTAGTCTTAGCTAAAATATAAGTTATGTAATATATAACTTTCTCTCCGTGCAGAAAAAGCCAGTTATCCACAAGTGATTTAGGTTAAAACAATAATTTTTTTAGTGTTGTCTAAATTTTTATATTTGCATCAAATACGAACTATATGTCCCTATTGACTTCATCTGAAGGTAAATACTTAAAAGCCATCTATACCCTGTCAGCAGCCGGGAAAGAATCCGTTTCCACCAATGCCATCGCTGCACTGATGGGGACAAAAGCCGCTTCTGTAAGCGATATGCTGGGCAAATTAGCCGAGAAGGAAATGATCAATTATCGCAAATATTACGGGGTTAACCTCACCGAAAAGGGTCATAAAACAGCCCTTGCTATCTTGCGAAAACACAGGTTGTGGGAGGTTTTTTTAGTGGATAAGCTCCGGTTTCCATGGGAAGATATATCCCAAATAGCCGATGAATTGGAACAGCTGGAGCATCCCCTATTGATTCGAAAGCTGGATGAATACCTGGGATATCCAAAATTTGATCCCTATGGCGACCCGATTCCGGACGAATTTGGGGATTTTCAGACCAAGGCGAGGGTTCCATTACAAGATATGCCGCTGGAAATGACAGCTAAAATAGCCGCTGTAAAAGATAACTCAGCAGCATTTCTTCGCTACCTGGATAAAATGGGTATCTATATTGGTGCCCGAATGGCCGTCCTCGAAAAGGTTGAATTTGACGGTTCCTTGGAGCTGATGATTGACAATCAGCGAAAGGTATTTGTGTCCCGGGAAGTTGCAGCCAATATTCTTGTGCAGCCGCTTTAAACTATTTTTGACCTAAACACGGAAGGCCCGGAGAAATAAAAAAACTCCGTGATATTCCGCGCCTCTGTGGCAATTTGGATTTCTAAGCCCCGGAAGCACAGAAGGCACGGAGAAATAAAAAAAACTCCATCATATTCCGTGCTTCTGCGTCTATTCGGATTTTTATGCTAGGGAAGCACAGCAAGGCCCGGAGAAATAAAAAAAACTCCGTGATGTTCCGTGCTTCCGTGGCTATTCGGATTTTTATGCCACGGAAACACGGAAGGCACGGAGAAATAAAAAAAACTCCGTGATATTCCGTGCCTCTGTGGCAATTTGGATTTTTATGCCACGGAAACACGGAAGGCACGGAGAAATAAAAAAAACTCCGTGATATTCCGTGCTTCTGCGGCAATTCGGATTTTTATGCCACAGAAACACGGAAGGCACGGAGAAATAAAAAAAACTCCGTGATATTCCGCGCCTCTGTGGCAATTTGGATTTTTATGCCGAGGAAGCACAAAAGGCCCTGAGAAATAAAAAAAACTCCGTGATATTCCGCGCCTCTGAGGCAATTTGGATTTTTATGCCAGAAAATCACAGTAGGCCTGGAGAAATAAAATAACTCTGTGGAAATCTCTACCCTAAACACACATGGGTGTCACCCGCAAAATCAGCTTTCAATTCCCTAACATCAAATAATCCAAAGATTTTCATTACCACTGCGTATACGAAACGGACCCAAGAAAATCCTTTGACCGTTGGTCAAAAACCTTTACACGAACCATATCAATGATTTCTATATTAAACTATTACTTTATATTTTAATATCTATTTAATTACAAATCAATGATTTATTATATTTATAAGTTGTCTGTATTTTTAATTTAGAGGAAATAATACAAACTCTTAGCATATGATGTAGTTTCGACTCTAATTTTTTATTTCACCGTTTGTCCGAAAAAATGTGGATAAAGAACTATCAATTGAGATCTTTCGTTTAAGCAAATAATTGACGGACCGACAAATTTTCAATTAAATATAGAGTCCCCCTTGTCAAATTAAAGATGTAACTTTGTTCCTGTTAGCGATTTCTTACCCAATAAATTCATGAAAAATACCCTTGTTCTTGCGTTGTTGTTCTTTCAGACTTCTTGGCTGATGGCCCAGGATAAAATCAACTGGTACAGTTTCGAAGAAGTTGTCAAACTGACCGAGGAAAATCCCAAAATGATATTGATCGATGTATACACGGATTGGTGTGGCTGGTGCAAAAAAATGGACAAGGAAACCTTTACCGATAAAGCAGTGGTGGATTATGTAAATGCCAACTTCTACGCGGTGAAGCTCAATGCCGAAGAAAAAAATAAAAAATTTAGCTTTCGCGGCCAGGAGTACAGTGAAGAGACGATGGCTCGGACCATGCGTGTGAGTTCTTATCCCAATTTTGTAATCATGGACGCAACCATGGAAAACATCACCCAACTGCCCGGATATCGCGAAGCAGATGATTTCGTTGCTGCCCTGAACAAACTCATGGATACCTTTAGTAATTAAATGAATTATTCTTACGGTGAAAAAAACGAAACCATCGTAGCCCTGGCAACCCCTCAGGGGGTCGGTGCGATTGCCATCATTCGCCTCTCCGGTCCCGATGCCATTGGAATAGCCAACGGGGTATTTTTTGGAAAAGACTTGGAAAAACAGACATCTCACACCATCCATTTCGGTACCATACGGGATGGGGATCAGGTCGTTGACGAAGTACTGGTTTCACTTTTCAAATCACCCAAATCCTTTACCAAAGAAAACGTGGTGGAAATCTCCACGCACGGTTCCTCGTACATCGTCAACCGGGTAATCAAATTACTGATCAGAAAGGGTGCCCGACCTGCCAAGCCAGGAGAGTTTACCCTCCGTGCGTTTTTAAACGGCCAGTTTGATCTTGCGCAGGCTGAAGCCGTCGCCGATCTTATCCACTCCGATTCCGAAGTTTCCCATCAGGCGGCCATGAATCAGATGCGTGGTGGCTTTAGCCATGAAATCAAATCGCTGCGGGATCAGCTGATCCATTTTGCGTCCATGATCGAACTGGAACTGGATTTTACCGAAGAAGACGTGGAGTTTGCAAGCAGGGACGATTTGCGGATACTGGTGGAAAAGTTACTTCGTGTCATTGAGCAGCTGATCGGCAGCTTTGATTTGGGTAATGTCATCAAAAACGGGGTTCCCACGGTGATCGCTGGCAAACCCAATGCAGGCAAGTCTACCCTACTAAATGCCTTACTAAACGAGGAAAAAGCCATCGTTTCCGAAATTGCCGGAACTACCCGGGATTTTATCGAAGATGAAATAAATATCGGCGGTGTTATTTTCCGGTTTATAGATACGGCAGGTTTGCGTGAAGCAACAGACACCATTGAGGCCATAGGCATCAGCCGTACCCAAGAAAAAATGAGAACGGCCTCCCTGATTCTGTATCTATTCGATTTGGGTGATACCGATATGGTGGAAATCAACCGGGAAATCAATAAGTTGGAAAACTTGGGTGTTCCCTTCCTTAAAGTAGCAAATAAAGTAGATAAGGCTAACCCACAATTTGTTAATGAGTTAAGTAAAATTCATCTGGATACCATATTTATTTCTGCGGACCAAAAGGAAAATTTGGACCAGTTGAAAAATCGGATTTTGGAAATGGTAAACTTGGATAAATTCCGGACCGGAAATACAGTAGTCACCAATATCCGCCACTACGATTCCCTCACCCGCACCCGGGAATCCCTGCTGGATGTGCTAACCGGGTTGGACAATATCGTCACCAACGATTTTCTTGCTATGGATATCCGGAGGGCTCTTCACTACCTTGGTGAAATTACGGGTGAGATTACTACGGACGATTTGTTGGCGAATATTTTTGGTAAGTTCTGCATCGGAAAGTAAAACCTTTGAGGTTTGTATTTGTAAATTGATAAAATAAAGAACATTCAAAATATATAAACCATGATAAAGTCAGAAAAGGATTATCATATAATTGTAGAAAGAATAGAGGAATTGCTTTCTGTTTCAGAAAACATTGATAATCCAGCAGCTAAAGGGTACGTGGAATTGAATCTTCTTTCTGATTTGGTTGCTGACTATGAAGAAAATCATCACCCTGTTCAGCTTCCCACCTTATCCGAAGCACTCAGACTCCGTATGCATGAACGTGGGTTGAGCCAAAAAGCACTTTCTGAGTTTTTGGGAGTAAGCATTTCAAGAATCAGTGAATACCTAAGTGGGAAAAGCGAACCTACCCTAAAGATTGCCCGGGAAATTAGCCTTAAATTGGATATTGAGGCTTCTATAGTATTGGGGGTTTGATTGATATCCACTTCGAAAATTCCATTTGTACAATTATAACCAGGCTCCTGTTTTAAAATGACCCGTATATTTTATGATATAATGGGCAGACCTTTTTAAGGTTTTGGAAAATGTGCAAATCGTGCCTGATTACTAGTTGGATGTGAAAAAAATTAAATCCTTCATCATATTTATCGAGTTTACACGGTATCAGACCGCAAGAACAGCTTTTAACTGATAGAAATTCTTTTCATACTGGCTTTTATATATACATTCTGCCAATTTCTTCCATTCTTCAGAGAAACCATTGATCAAGGCTTCTCTTATTTCACAAAATTCACCGTCGCAACGACTGGAAGGTGGTCGGATGGATACCGTTGGTCTTTGGCGTCTGTAAGAACCGCATATTTTAGAACCTCAAAATGGTCACTTACAAAAACATAATCAATACGTCTCTTCAACGGATCGTTAAACCTGAATCCATTACTGGTACCCAAAGGCCCGTAAGGTGGAAGTTTTGATACCGAGTAACTGTCATTGAGTAGCTCTGACAATCCTATTATTTGCTCGGTATCTGGCAATGAATTAAAATCTCCCGTGCAGATTACAGGGGTATCTTTGGCGATTTCCTTGATTTTACTAACCATCAGCTTTCCGGACTGCTGCCTGGCTATTACCCCTTGATGGTCAAAATGGGCATTGAAAACATAGAACTCGCTTTTAGAATCCTTATCCTTAAATTTGCCCCAGGAGGCGATTCGGTTGCAGCAGGTAGCATCCCACCCCAATCCCGGCTTATCTGGAGTTTCGCTTAACCAAAAATTTCCGGAATCGATTAATTTGAACCGTTCCGTATTATATACTATGGCTGAATGTTCGCCTGCCTGCTTGCCGTCATCCCGGCCTGCCCCAATAGATGCGAATCCCGGCATTTCAAGAAGGCCGTTAATTTGGTGGATAAAACCTTCCTGCGTACCGATAATATCAAAATCATGGTATTGGATCAATGACTTCACGTTTTCTTTTCGCAGAGGCCACGCATTCAAACTGTCGCTCGGCGTATCCATCCGAAGGTTATAACTTGCTACTTTGAAAGGTTTCTTTTCCATTTGCTGAGAAAAGGAATAGGCCGAAAGGAAACAGGCGAAGATCAAGATAATTCGTGCTTTCATCTTTTTTGTATAAACATAATGCGGCAGCATCCCAGTGGGAAACTGCCGCAAATTGAAAATAAATATAACGTTACCAACCTGGATTTTGTCCCAGTGCAGGATTTCGGTCCCGATCAGTTTCAGGTATGGGATAAAGATACTTCTTATCTGACCATTCCCTAACTCTTGGGTTCCAAATAATTTCGCCGGAAGTTCCTTTGCAAAGCTGAACTCACCTTGGTCTGCGAGGGAATGTCTTGGTCTTGTCTCAAGAATTAAGTTTATTGTAAAGCAGTGTAGCTTTTGGAAATAGGATATTATTTTCCAAATGGATATGGGTATGCAGATCTGCTTCAAATTCCTTGAGCATGGCAAATGCAACCCGGTAGGTCTGACAGCCATCTGACGGGGTGGTGTACCCATCACTCAATTTGGAAAGAACTCTAAACCGTTCACCTTCGGTATCATGTTCCTCCTCCATCATGTGAATGGGATTTTCAATATGGCCAAAATGAGGCTTGGATAAACTTGAATGACTGTTTTCGGCTTTTTCCATTGCTTTGATATAAGGGAAAAGTATCAGCTCCTCTTTTTTCATGTGTGTTGTCAGTGCATCGGAAGCAGCCATAAATTCATCCCGGATCTGAAATAATTCTGGGTGTCTTTCACCATGCACCTTAACTAATTTTACTAAGTATTCCTTTAGGGTTGGTATTGTACTCTCCACATATTGATGATGTTTTTCTACAATATGTTCTGTCAATTGGGTCAACCCAAAGTCGGTGTATCGAACACCTTCAGGCAAAATTGTTGCCTTTTGCAGCTCCTCAGTCAATTCCTGGAGATCTACTTGGCTTTTGGCACAAGCTTCTTCCAGGGTGATTCCTCCCTTACAACAGAAATCAATTCCATAGAGGGAAAATACTTTTGCAGTTTTAAAATTTTCCGCAACGATGGCACCTACTTTTCTTTTTTTCAGTTCTTTGATCATGGCAATAAGATTTATATGAAAATTTCTAAATGAATCATGCTAATGGATTCCATTCAATTTTTAAAACTCAATTTCAATTTGGACTCAGCCAGAAACTATACCTAAACTTGTCGCCGTGAATGATGACCGTATATAGGTACCCTTCGGCATTGCAATCGCTGGATTCCTCTTCTTGAGATTTACGACAAATATACCAGATTAATTAATAAAAGATAAAAATATCCTTTATTAAAATTGAAAAATTTAGGCTATACACCGGTAAATCGGAATCGGATTGTTCTACCCTATTCATTTTTGCTAGAGTAGTCAAAAAAAACGGCCTCCCTTGACTGTAGTTAGTGGTTTTCCTTGCTGAAGTCCCTGTCGTCATGCGGAAAACACCGACACTACACAACTTCAACCTTTTCTTGGCCATCGCATAAGCACAATGCCCAGTTTTTAAAAAGAAAATAGCTTAAAAATTAATTGCCTCAGTTTTAAGAAAGAAATTAACATGTAACGAGTTTATTTTTAACAATAAATTTTTAAATTGATGTTCTTATGATTTTTGTCATATTTTTTAAAAAAAATAATAGACAATTTTGTCTTATTAAACATCAGCTTAATGGGTAAACGTCAACAAATCAAAAGAAAGCTTTTTCAATACAGCTTAATTCCACCTAGGAAGTGGAGACCTTATGCCATTGTGTTGGTTGCTGCTATTTTTGGGTTGGGTTTATACTTGATTCGGTTAAGCAATGCGGCGTCCTACTTGTCCGATGATCCCCAGGCCTGTGTGAATTGCCACATTATGACCCCGCAGTATATCACTTGGACGCACAGTTCGCATAGAGAGGTGGCGCATTGCAATGATTGTCATGTTCCCCACAACAACATCGCCAACAAGTATTTTTTTAAAGCCAAAGATGGCTTGTATCATGCTTCAATATTCACGCTGAGAGCTGAACCGCAGGTGATCAAAGCATTGGGGCCATCTATAGAAGTCATTCAAAACAACTGCATTCGCTGTCATGAGGATCAGGTGACGGATGCAAAACTGATCGGACTTGTAGAAAATCACTATCCGCACCGGACGGACAGAATCTGTTGGGAATGTCATCGGGAAGTACCTCACGGCAAAATCAGAAGCCTTGCCGCAGTTGGTCATCAAATAGAACCCATTCAAGCCCATGCACCACCCGATTTGGAAATAATCCCCAAATGGCTCAAAGAAAGCATGCAAAAATCTAAGCAATAATAGCCCCACAATCAAAACTTCGCGCGTATGAAAAATTGGATTCTTTTTGGATTAACGGCGGTAATCGTCTTTTTGCTGGCTATGTTGGCCTATTCGATCATGGAAAGAAAAACCGAGGCCAGGTTTGCCTATCAACCTAAAGTACAGATCGAAGGGATAGAGCCCAGGGATTCGGTTTGGGGATTGAATTATCCCCGACAGTACCAATCGTATATGAAGACCCAGGACACCACATTTAGCAGCATGTACAATACCAGTGGGTTTAAGGATGTACTGGCAGACCAGCCTGAATTGGTGATTTTATGGGCTGGATATGCCTTCAGCAAAGATTACAACCAACCCAGAGGCCACGCCTACGCAATCACCGACCTTCAAAACTCGATTCGAATTGGGTCACCCAAGGAGCCAGGAGACGGGGTGATGCCAAGTACTTGCTGGACCTGTAAAAGCCCTGATGTACCCCGACTGATGAGCGAAATGGGTGTAACGGAATATTACAGCACCAAATTGTCCAGTCTGGGTTCGGAGGTAATCAATCCCATTGGATGCGCTGACTGCCATAACCCCCAAACCATGAACCTGACCATTACCAGACCCGCTCTAATTGAAGCGTTTGAGGCCATGGGCAAAGACATCAATCAGGCCTCCCATCAGGAAATGCGCTCCTTGGTCTGTGCACAATGTCATGTGGAATATTATTTTGACAAGACAAAGCCGGGAAAGGAAAATGCCCAATACCTGACTTTACCCTGGAAAGGCGGATTGAGTGTGGAAGCGATGGAAACATATTATGACAATATTGATTTTGCCGATTGGGTACATCCTATCAGCAAAGCCAGAATGATCAAGGCACAACATCCGGATTACGAAGTATTTGAAATGGGAGTACACGCCAAAAGGGGCGTTTCGTGTGCGGATTGTCACATGCCCTACAAAAATGAAGGCGGTCAGAAATTCACCGACCACCATATCGGATCCCCGCTAAGTAATGTGGAAAATTCCTGCTTTGTCTGCCACAGGGAAAAACAGGCAGACCTGATGACAGATGTCTATGACCGCCAAAGAAAAATCAAAGAAGGCACTTCGAGCCTACAGAAACAGCTTGCAATGGCTCATATTGAAGCAGGTAAAGCATGGGAATTGGGCGCTACCGAGGAGCAGATGACAGAAATTTTGACGGGAATCCGTCATGCACAATGGAGATGGGATTTCGTGGTGGCTTCTCATGGCGGTGCATTTCATGCCCCCTTGGAGTCAAGCAGAATCGTAACCTCTGCCATGGGAACTATCCAGGAAAGTCGAATACATCTAGCGAGACTGTTGGCATCCTTGGGTCACTACAAGCCAGTTGAGATGCCTGATTTCAATGATAAAGGCGCTTTGCAGGCTTATATCGGACTAGATATGGATAAAGAAAGAGCGGATAAAGCCAAATTCCTGGATCAGGTAGTACCCCAGTGGCTTAAAGAGGGAAAAGCACGAGAAGCCAAAAAGGAAGTCAAGGTCATTAGCAGTAATTAGCCAACCATTTAAATCCGTAAGCCATGAAAAAGCTTTTGATATTGGGGTGGAGTTTCTTGTATATCCTGTCCTCCCAGACCTTGTATGCGCAGTTCAAAGTGGACGGACAGATCATTCAGCGTTCAGAGTTCAGAAATGGCTTGGGAAAGCTCATTTCTGAAGATGAAAAACCTTTCGCATTTATTGGGCAGCGCGCCAGGCTCCAAGCAGCCTATGAAATGGAAGATTTCACTTTTTATATGAGCATCCAAGATATCCGGGTATGGGGAAATGCCCCCCAGGTGAAGGCCTCAGATAATTTCCTCTCTGTTCACGAGGCTTGGGCGATAGCTAAAATTTCGGATACCTGGAAAGTAAAATTGGGAAGACAGGAACTCAATTATGACAATTTTAGATTTTTGGGAAACCTGGATTGGGCGTTACAGGGGCGGGCACATGATTTTGCTTTGGTCATGCATGAGAAAGAGAATATGAAGTTCCACTTTGGTGGAGCGTACAACCAAGCTTCACAGGCACTTGTGGACCAGCCTTTTCTTATCCCCAACCAATATAAAACTGCCCAAATGGCCCGCTACGAAAACAAGTGGGGAAAGGTACAGTTTTCCGCTTTGCTTTGGAATGACGGACGTGAATGGCAAACGTTTTCTGACAACGGTTCCCTTTTGGACAAAGGAGTCCGCTACAGATCCACATTGGGAGTTCCTACTCTAAAATACAACTCCGGAAATTCCCAACTATCGGGATTTTACTATCATCAGTTTGGAAAGGATATTGCGGGCAAAAACCTGAATGCATACAATTTCAGCCTGGCACATAATCATACATTTCCCATCAATATAGAGGAAGGAAAAGTTTGGACCCTGTCCGTTGGAACAGAAC
Organism: Cytophagales bacterium; assembly: GCA_038209145.1. GTDB lineage: Bacteria > Bacteroidota > Bacteroidia > Cytophagales > Cyclobacteriaceae > Lunatibacter. The sequence continues at coordinate 17,572 of JBBQXZ010000070.1, forward strand.
ATATCAGCGGTACGGCAAACAATGTGACGGATAAGAACAATTCATACAACCCACTTTATGGTACCAATCACTTATTTAACGGTTACATGGATTTGTTTTTTGTGGGGGGGGCGCATGAGAATAATGTGGGATTGGAGGATTACTTTTTCCGGTCTAGGTATGCGTTTAGTAAAAAATTCTTCCTACAAGGTGATATTCACGTTTTCTTTGCCCAGAATAAAATTTTCCGGTTGGAAGAACCTGGCAGTCAAGATCAATTGGATGCTTACTTTGGAACACAGCTGGATTTTTCTTTGGGCTATATTGTCAATAATGCCTTTTCCATCCAAAGTGGATACAGTCAATTCTTCCACACCGATTCATTTGCATTTATTCAAAACAACAGCAATCCAAAAGGAACACAAAATTGGTCTTACCTGATGTTGATTTTTAGGCCTACTATGAAAAATAGATTTATCGGTATTTTGCTTTAAGGACATGAATATTATCCGCTTACTGGTTTCCACCAAAGTCACCTTGCTCTTGTTTATAGCATTTGCTGCATCCATGGGGGTCGCCACTTTTATAGAAAATGACCATGGAACCCCGGTAGCCCGTGGAGTGGTCTATGAAGCTTGGTGGTTTGAACTGATTATGGTCTGGATGGCGGTCAACTTTTTGGCGCACGTCCAGAAATACCGGCTTTTTCATCAAAACCGCTGGCCCATCGGGCTTTTCCATATTTCCTTTGTGATCATCATCATTGGTGCCGGGGTCACCCGTTATTTCAGTGAGGAGGGCATCATGCACATCCGGCAGGGCAAAGAGGAAAACACCTTTTATACCACTGCACAATACCTGCAAATCAATCAACATCGCGAAGAAGGCAATTATTCATTCGAGAAACCACTCCTGTTGCTTCCCAAGGATTTTAAGCCTAAAACCATTTCAGCAAAGATGGATGGGTCCAGCTTCGATGTGGTCTTTGAGGAATTTATAAAAGGGGCGAAAGAAGAGTTTTTGGAAGGGACGAAGACCTTTATTGATGTGGCTGTTGCCATTGGGGCTGGCAGAGAAGACTACCTGGTGGACAAAGGAAAGTATGTCCAAATGGGAGAAATTACACTCAGCACCGAAAATGACGCCAAGCACCCCATTCGGATTTTCAAAGAAAATGAAGCCTGGCAAATCGCAACAGACCAACATTTACAACTGATGGAGATGACCACTCAACAAATGGGAAACCAACATGCCGGGGAATCCAAGCCACTTCAAATGCGGACACTTTACCAATGTGACGGTGGTGCATTCATAATTAAAGGAATTTATGAAAACGCCAGAATAAGCTTTGTTCCTGAGGAAGACCCCGAATTGGCCAAAAACCTGCTGGATGTCGTCAAATACAAAGTCCAGGATCATTCAGGAGAAATCCTCACCGAAGCCTACGTCAAAATGGTAAGCTTAAAACCCAGCTGGACATCATTTACGCATGAAGGTGAAAACTA
>JBBQXZ010000071.1:0-19024 GCA_038209145.1 Cytophagales bacterium
ATAAAAAACACCGCAATGGCAAGACCCAAAGTCCCTCCTTCCGCTAAGCCGAGATTCCAGCCGAAATAATTTCCGGATATGACATATCCCACGCCAAGTCCCCAGAGCATAAAAGGACCCAATGTCTTTTTCAATTCTTGACTACTCGTACTTTCATTTACCATTTGCGTTATTTGATTGTTAGGGTGATCTTTAGTGGGGTGAAAAAATTATCCTGTTTTTTGGTAAGAATTCAGAAGTTTATTTGTTGAATTTCTAAATATATTAAACATTGCAATAAAACCGTTAAAAATTAATCCCAAAAAATTAAAAAAATTAAAAATTTTGCGGAAGACGTTGAAAATCAAATGGCCTTATTTAGAACCATAAGCGTTCCTTCAAAAATACCTCATTTTTCATTTCATTAAAAACAATTCACCCATACCTTTACCCAATCTAATGTATTGCAATGCTATGAAAAAGATAAGCGTAATTGGTTCGGGAACGATGGGAAATGGAATTGCCCATGTTTTTGCACAGTTCGGATTCCAGGTTTCAATGGTAGATATCTCCAGGCAGAAACTTGATTTTGGGATGATGACAATTGCCAAAAACCTGGACAGACAAGTCAAAAAGGAAACCTTAACCCCGGAAGATAAAATCAGTATAGTGGGTAGAATTGGTACCTACACGGAAATTGCAGCGGGAGTACAAGAGGCAGATATAGTCATAGAGGCAGCAACTGAAAATTGGGATATAAAACAAGAACTGTTTAAAAAACTGGACATGCATGCACCCCCAGCCGCAATTTTGGCAAGCAACACTTCGTCGATATCCATTACCAAAATAGGGGCCGTGACCTCCAGGCCGGACAAAGTAATTGGCATGCACTTTATGAACCCTGTGCCGGTAATGCCTCTGATTGAGGTAATAAGGGGATACAGGACGTCTGCCCAAGTAGTGCAACAGGTCGTAGATTTGGGCAAATCAATTGGAAAAAATCCCGTGGAAGTAAACGATTACCCAGGATTTGTGGCCAACCGCATCCTAATGCCCATGATTAATGAGGCAATCATTTCCCTACAAGAAGGTGTGGCAAGAGTTACGAGTATCGATTCTGTGATGAAATTGGGTATGTCACATCCGATGGGCCCGCTTCAATTGGCGGATTTTATCGGGTTGGACGTATGCCTGTCTATCCTCAATGTATTACATGAAGGTTTTGGCAATCCCAAATTCGCCCCCTCACCGCTGCTTATAAACATGGTACAGGCCGGATTTTTGGGTGTAAAAACCGGCGAAGGGTTTTACGTCTATTCAGCAGGAAAAAAAGAATTGGTTGTCTCTTCCAGATTTAAAAATTAAGCGTTATGCATATCGCCATTGCCGGAAATATCGGTTCGGGTAAAACTACCCTGACCCAATTATTGGCCAAACACTATCAGTGGGAGATGGAATTGGAGCCAGTTGACAACAATCCCTATTTGGAAGAGTTCTACGCCGACATGCCTAAATGGGCGTTTCACCTGCAAGTGTATTTTCTGCATAGCAGGTTTCAGCAGATGAACCGCATCAAGCAAACCGGAAAAAGCACCATTCAGGACCGCACCATCTACGAGGATGCCCATATTTTTGCGGAAAATTTGCATGAAAACGGTATTCTTTCTCCCAGAGACTATGCCAATTACCGGGGACTCTATGAATCCATGATTCCTTTCATAAAGCCACCAGACCTGCTGATCTACCTCCGGGCCGACATCCCTACCCTTGTGGGGCAGATTGAAAAAAGGGGTCGAAGGTATGAAAACAGCATCCGTATCGATTACCTCAAGAACCTAAACAAACAATATGAGACCTGGATAGCCTGCTACGCATATAGCAAGTTGCTTATAGTCGATGTGTCCCAAATAGATTTTGTAAACAAAAGGGAGGATTTTTCCGGCATTTTAGAGAAAGTAGAAGGAGAAATATTTGGATTGTTTAGGTAAGCGGTGTCCCAGTCAAGAACCTAGTTTGCGGTTAAGCCATTTACCCATGGTTTCCATCGTAGTCTCACTTGGATTCAATAGCAACTGGTCTATTTTTTTTAGGTTTCCACCAGTCATGATGGTTTCATATACCGGGATGCGCACCAATTTGAAGCCATGCAGACGGGAAATAAGGTCATATTGCATGTCGTTGTATGCATTTAATTTCCATCCGGCAGAACCATTGCCACTTAAGTCACCCGATTCTTCAGATGGTCCAAAACATTTTGAAGCCAATGGGGGGCCATTCCAGATCCGTTCCTGAAGGCCTGCCTGTAAGCAGGCTCTTTCCTGTTGCCTGCAAAGGCGCTCGTAAGCCACCGCCCAAGAAAAAGTAAACGCGGTATATAGGTCGTTTTTCAATGTAAGTGACCTATATCTGTTGAAATGAACTGCATCATCATACAGAAACAAGAACCTGTCAATGGCAAAATCGAACCGGAGTGTGGATAAACGTATAGCCATGTCCTTACCCCCCAATTGTTCATAACTTGAACGAAGCCATTCCAGTGATTTTTTATCAAAAAGACTTGCGCTTACATCCAGTGAAAAATCAGGTTCATACCTAATGTCAGAGAAATCAAGGATTCGCAGCAGGGATTTTACTTTAATGTGGTGCACGATATGAGATTCTATTAACCTTCCCGAATAATTTCCCAGGTATGATCTGCTAAGAGGCGGATTTTAGCCACAAATTTTTCGAAGGGCTTTTTCCTGCCCCATTCTTGTGGTGATACCATACTCAAAAAGTCCCTGCCATTTTCCCTTAGATACAGGTAATATACGTGATTGATCAAGGGTTCAAAGCTTATATCTGCCAGATAAATCCGCTCAGAGACCTCTAACCGCTGTTGAATGGTCTTGGCTTGGTCTGCCAATAACTTCATTTGGGCATATATTTGGGCCATCTGCATGTCCGTTTGGGAATGCATGGCAGCCACGGCTTTCCCCGTGATTTTACCCTTATCCTCAGGCCTGATGAGCGCACTCCCGGCTTGATGGGCATATGGTAAAAGGCCAGGCTGATCCGTTATTTTTTCAGCCATTTTTTCCAGATCAATAGCGGATATATCTATCTTTGTTCTTTTATTCATCTTTATTTACATCTTCAGCTGGGGCTATCCGCTCTTTAAGGTTACCTTTTGAACCGGGGAAGGTAGTTTTTCTGGACATGTCCCATCCGATTAAGCCCATGATAATCAAAAATATTCCTCCCATAATCAAGAATATCAATTTATTTCTGGTCATGTTTGATTTTTTAAATCACAAAATTAACGTTCCTCTTGCAAACAAACTTACTCCTATATAAAAAGTTCATCTCAAAAGCTGCTTATATATTTTTTGTTACTGGTGAAAAAAGCCATCATCATGCCCACAACCGCACCTGAAAGGTGACTTTCCCATGATATATTTTTGTCAGTGGGCATGATTCCATAAATAATACCGCCATAAAATATAATTATCACAACTGAAATTACAATAGACTTGAAGGATCCCCTAAAAAACCCGAAAGCAATAAGGAACATCGCTAAGCCATAAACCAATCCACTGGCTCCAATGTGATAATATGGTCTACCAAATAGCCATACGATGCAGTTGGTCATAAAATAACAGTAGAAAAAAACCTGATCCGCCACCCTGTCGTAAAAAAAGTATAGACTACTACCCAAAATAACAACCGGGAAAATATTCGCATACAAATGCATGCTGCTGCCATGTATTAAAGGGGCAAAAAAAACGCCAATAAGGCCAGAATACATATTCGGCAAAATTCCCAAAAACCCCAAGTCTATTCGAAACATAACTTGAACCAAAAAAAACAACACCATCAAAAGTGAAAACCGGAAAGGGACAACCGCACTTTCTCTGAGACGGTTGAAATAGGACGCATTCTTTTTTTGAGCCACATTGTTTTATTAGCAATCAATCTTCCTTAGTTTTACAAAACTCAAACCTAGGTAGGTTAGTTCAACCCGATTGGTCGAATTTCTTTGATGAAATACCCATGTACATATTAATTGAACCCAAAAGAATTTTTCATTTTTTTGATGATGCTGAGACAATCAATGAAATGCTGCAACTTATCTTGCTTACAAATTTAAAAGAATTAAAAGGCTTGCAACAAATCTTTGACAGTGGTGATTTTGAAAAAACCCGGAAAAAGTGCCATAAATCAAAGCCAACCATGCTCTACCTTGGTGCCATAGGGATGAGGGATAGTCTGGAAAAATTAGAGCAAAATATACCTGATCAATTCAATACGCACTATCCCGTTTTCTTGAAAGAACTTGAATTGCTAGAGACAGAAGTAAAATCCTTTTTAAAAGAGATTAATTCCCGTGTCATCTAAATTGACGATGAGTTCCTCTGCCCCATAAGTTTGATTGCTCATTCAAATTCCTGTTTCATTGTCAAAACATAAGAGTTATGGTTTGTTTTTTATCCATTTTTAATAAAATTAGTATTTATTTATCTAAGACACCTCATTTATCGTGGTTATTTATTTAATTTGTTTTTTCTAAAATTAGCCCAGATTTAAGACCACTAACTAAAATTTATGAAAATTAACTGTTTATTAAAGAAACTAAGTTTGCTCATCCTTACAGGGCTGATACTTTCCTGCGTTGCTGAAAAAGAGGAGCCTGTGATAGGGTTGATTACCGAAAAAGCCATGGTAGTTTCTGCCCATCCACTTGCCTCGGAAGTTGGTTCAATCATACTCAAAAGAGGTGGAAATGCCATAGATGCGGCCATTGCGGTACATTTTGCACTTGCCGTTGTTTATCCGGAAGCGGGGAATATAGGCGGTGGGGGTTTTTTTGTGATTCGGGATAAAGACGCCAACTACCACAGCCTTGATTTCAGGGAAAGGGGTCCGCTCACTTCACACCAAGACATGTACCTGGATGAAAACGGAGAAGTGATTGAACGAAAAAGCATCAAAGGCCACCTGGCTTCAGGTGTTCCAGGTGCCGTTGACGGTATGGTCAAGGCATATGACAAGCTAGGAAGTCTTCCTTGGGCTGAGTTGGTACAGCCTGCGGTGGATTTAGCGGAAACGGGATTCGAACTCACCGCCGATGAAGCTGCCAAATTTAATCGGGCAGTTGAAAGTTTCCAGACCTATTCAAGTATTGACCCGGTACAATTCACAGGAAAGACTTGGGAAGAAGGGGATGTTTTGGTACAATCCCAACTGGCTGAAACGTTAAAACTGATCCGTGACAATAAGCGGGAAGGCTTCTATTCCGGCCCCACTGCCGCTTTCATAGCCGCTGAAATGGAGCGCGGTGGGGGAATCATTTCCTTGGAGGACTTGAAAAAATACGAAAGTACTTGGAGAGAACCCTTGGTAGGAAACTACAAGGATTATAAAATAATTACCATGGGTCCTCCGAGTAGTGGTGGGTTGATTATCCTTCAAATGCTTGGGACGATGGAAAACTACCTTGTTTCAAACCAGAAAGAAGGCTATGCGGCTTACATTCACCTAAAAACTGAAATGGAACGCCGGGTATTTGCCGATAGGGCAGCATACATGGCAGATACCGATTATTACCCGGTACCAGTTCCCGATTTGCTAAACAAAGATTATCTGAAGGAAAGGTTCCTCTCCTTTGATCCGGATAAAGCTACACCTTCCGCCAGCATTCAAGAAGGGAAATTGCTTTCCATGAGTGAAGAGACAACCCATTTTTCGGTGGTAGACTCCATGGGCAACGCGGTAGCCTGTACGACTACGCTAAACGGAGGCATGGGTTCATCGGTCGTGGTTGATGGTGCGGGTTTTATCCTAAATAATGAGATGGATGATTTCTCCATCAAGCCCGGCCATCCCAACATGTTTGGTGTATTGGGAGGAGAAGCCAATAAAATCGAACCGGGTAAACGGATGCTAAGCTCCATGACACCGACCATTCTGGAAAAAGAGGGTGAACTGTTTATGGTCGTTGGCACACCGGGAGGTTCCACCATTCCCACATCCGTTTTCCAGGTCATCGTCAACGTCATTGAATTTGGCATGGGAATGCAGGAAGCGGTCAATGCAAAGCGATTTCATAGTCAGTGGCAACCAGAAGTAATTTCCCATGAAAAGGGAGCCATGGACGAATATCTCCAATCCACGCTTGAAGCGAAAGGGCATGTATTCGTTGAACGGGGAGGAATTGGACGGGTAGATGCCATTTTGAAATTACCTGATGGAAACCTTGAGGGTGGAGCTGACCAGCGGGGAATGGATACCGCGGCAGGATTTTAATCGGGATTAAAGAAATAAATTCAAGCCCAAAGGAAAACTTCTAACCAAAGGTTTTCTCGGTTTTGTTTTTTTTGATTAGTCAGAAAAAGGTTCTTTCTCTAAAAAAAGGTACCTTCGTGAAAATTTTCACCCGTTCATGGCTTCAAAAAAACTTCCCGGCAAAGTCACCATAGGCAAGGTATTTAAAACAATTATTTTGCCTAGAAAAAAGCATCTTTTGGTAGGCCTGGTTCTCATCGTCATTAGCAGGTTGTCCGGGCTTATCCTTCCTTGGGCGAGTAAATACCTCATCGATGATGTCATTCCTTCCAATAATTTTGATTTGCTCAAATGGCTCATTGCGGCCGTGGTTGGGGCTGTCGTGATCCAGTCGGTCACCTCTTACGCCCTTACCCAAATCCTGAGTGTGGAGGCCCAACATCTTATCTCCAAACTTCGTGCGCAGGTACAGGCCCATATCATAAAGCTTCCCATCCGGTTTTTTGATACCGCTAAAACTGGAGAGCTGGTATCCCGGGTAATGACAGATGTGGAGGGAGTAAGAAACCTGGTAGGCACCGGCCTGGCACAAATGGTGGGAGGCGTGCTCACTTCTATCCTATGTCTGGTTTTGTTGATTACCATAAGTCCCTCCCTCACCCTTTTCGTACTTATCCCAGTAGGAATTTTCAGTCTGATTTCTTTAAAAGCATTTGGCAGCATCCGTCCCATTTTTCGGGAAAGAGGCAAAATCAACGCTGAGGTCACCGGCAGGCTGACGGAGACCTTGGGCGGTATCCGCGTGATCAAGGGATTCAATGCGGAGGCCCAAGAAGTTGCCACCTTCGAAGAAGGGGTAAACAGGCTGTTTTTGAACGTAAAAAGTAGCTTGACCACTACCAGTTTTGTCACCAGTGCCGCAACCCTCCTACTTGGATTGGCCTCTGCCGGTATCATGGGCATTGGTGGGTATATGATCATGGAGGAAACGCTTACTTTTGGGGATTTTCTTGCTTTTACCCTCCTTTTGGGATTTATGATTGCCCCTATCTTACAGATGAGCAACATAGGAAGTCAGCTCACTGAGGCATTTGCCGGTTTGGACCGAACTGAGGAATTGATGAATCAACCCCTTGAGGCCGACCCTACGAAGCGACAATTGCGGATTCCACAGATTGACGGAGACCTCCGATTTGAAAACGTATCATTTGGGTATGACCCGGACAAACCCGTGGTGCGGGAAATTTCTTTTCATGCTCCCGCAGGCTCTGTGACTGCATTGGTTGGCAGTTCGGGATCGGGAAAGACCACCATATCCGGTTTGGTTGCCTCCTTTTTGAATCCGGGAGAAGGAAAAATCACTGTTGACGGCCACGATCTTCAACAGATCAGTCTAGATAGCTACCGAAGCCAATTGGGCGTTGTACTTCAGGATGATTTTTTGTTTGAAGGTACCATAAGGCAAAACATTCTATTCCCAAGGCCAAATGCCACCGAGGACCGGCTTAAAGAAGCCGTAAAAGCCGCATATGTTGACGAATTTGCCTATAGGTTTGAGGATGGACTTGACACACTGATTGGCGAACGCGGCGTGAAGCTTTCGGGGGGTCAAAGACAACGGCTTGCCATAGCCCGGGCCATTTTGGCTGATCCAAAGATTCTGATATTGGATGAAGCCACCAGTAATTTGGATGCGGAAAGCGAACAATACATTCAGGCAAGTTTGAAGGTATTGATGAAAGGACGAACAACTTTTGTGATTGCGCACCGCCTGAGTACCATCCGGCAGGCAGACCAAATCCTTGTCGTCGAAAAAGGAAGGATCGTAGAGCGGGGCAAACACCCTGAACTGATAGCAAAGGAAGGCCGATATTTCGATCTTTACACCTATCAGGCAAGGATATAAAAAAACCTGTGTCCCCAATTGGATTAAGGACACAGGTTTTATTAATCATTCAGCATGCATCAAGCGGCATTTCTAGCGGCATTGATGATTCCGAACATGGTTCTTAAAATCAGTTTTTGCAATTCCGCATTTTCCTTGCCCTTTTCCAGGATTTCCTGAATCGCATATTGCTGTATGGTAATAAGTGGCAAAACGATTTTTTCACGTATGCCTATTGACTCCTTACTGACCTGGTTATCTTCGAGCAAATGAATCATATTGGAAACTTTAAGTATATTCTTGAGGGAACGCTGATACTCTTCAAACAAAACGTTCCAAAAGCCTCCAAAGGTTTCGTTTTCCTTCAAATATGCCGTAGCCGGATAAAAGGATTTGGCTAGTGACTGCATGGAATTGCCCAAAAGCGACCTAAAAAAGAGGGAATCAGCATACAGCTTTTTAACCTCGTCTAATTTCCCCAATTTCTCCATCTCCTCAATTGACTTTCCCACACCGAAAAATCCCGGTATATTTTGCTTCATCTGAGCCCAGGCACCTACGAATGGAATGGCTCGCAAATCTTCAAATTTCATACCTCCATCTTTGCTCCTCTTAACAGGCCGGGAACCGATATTGGTCATACCGAAAAACTTGAGCGGGGTTACATTTTCCAAATAGGGGACGAATTGGGGATGGGCTTTGAGGTCTTTGTAGGCCTCGTAGCTGTACCCTGCCATCTCCTCGATCAGTTCCTTTTGTTTTTCTGTCAAGCTATTTTCACTGGATGGATAGAGGTGGTTTTCGAGTCCCGCACTTAACATTTGCTCCAAGTTATAGGTACAGGATACCTGCTTGCCATAATTGGAAGAAATCGTCTGACCCTGAATGGTCACCTGAATTTCTTTGTTCTCCACCATTGGCCCGAGTGACGCATAAAAATTATGTGTATTCCCACCGCCGCGTGCCGGTGGTCCTCCCCTTCCGTCAAAAAACACCAGATCAATTCCTTCTTCCCGAGCTCCTTTTGTCAGTGCTTCCTTGGCCATCAGGATGGACCAGTTGGCACGTATATATCCGCCATCCTTGGTCCCGTCACTGAAGCCTACCATAATGGTTTGCTTGTAGTTTCGATGAGAAAGATGTTCCCGATACGTTTTATTGTGATAGAGTTGCTTCATAATATCCGGTGCAGCTGCCAAGTCATCGATGGTTTCGAACAAGGGTACTATGTCTATTCCAAGCGGTCCGCCATCCGCCACCAGAATTTTCGCCAATTGATACACTTCCAGCAAATGTCTGACGGACTGATTGTTGGATATGATATATCTGTGGCATCCCATGGGACCATTATGGTTCTGTATGTAGTTGATCACTTGGAAGCTCTTGACCATTTCCTGGTGGAAGGAATCTTCCATATCTTCAGTTTTGGGCAGCTGGGTGTAGGATAGGATTTTCTCGATCTGTTTTACTTCGGGGGCTTCCATGAACTCCTCATGAGCTTTTTTGCCTTCCATTTTCAAGATTATATTTTCCCAAAGTTCATCATGCTTTCGACTATCCTGTCGGATGTCCATGCTGGCAAAATGGAATCCAAATAGACGTACTTTCAAGATAAACTCATCCAAAATCTCCAAAAACAGCCCTCCATGCTCCTCGATAATCCCCTTTCGGGCACTATAAAGGATTTCCAGCAATTCATTTTTTGATTTGAATTTTTGCTCTCCACCGAACAGGGAGTCGTAAATTCCTTTTTCAGCTTTTATGAGGAAATGTTCTACATTACGGAAAGTCAATCTTCTACGGACTCTTCGAATATCCCTGTAGTAGCATTTAAGAATGGAATTTTGAAGTTTGTCAGCTACTTTTTCGGTGATATCGTGGGTTACATAGGGATTTCCATCCCGGTCACCTCCTGGCCAAAAGCCAACTTTCAACAGATTGGGGTTTTCCCAATCATGCAATGGGATATCCAACCGGGTAAGGATACGGACCAAAACATCCGATATACTCGGATAAAACACATTCTCCAAAAACCAGCACAAACTGACTGCCTCGTCATAGGGTGTAGGTTTTTCTTTGTTGATAAATCCAGTTTTGCCCAACTGCTGCAACAGCCGGTCAATCATTCCCAAATCATTGGACCGAATGGCAGATTCCAAATCCGTTATAATGGCAAGGACATTTCCGGGATAAAATTGGGTAGGGTGCGCTGTAAGGGTGAGACGAACCGAAAAGGTCTTCAGTTTTTCAATTAGGTCAGCCTTTTTGTGGTCATTTTCCGCCCGAGAAATCAAAGCTCCCATTGTCCCCTTACCTTTGAGGTCATTAAATTTCTCAAAGGCAGAATCTTCTATGGAATCAAACAATACTACTTGCCTTTCAATGTATTGCACCATCTTAAACAACATGTCGTGCCGTTCTTTCTCTGTTTTGTCAGCAAGCATTTCTATAAAAAACTGGTGAATAATCTCCTTGGGGCTTTTGTTCTTTTCAAAACCAGCCTGACAGATACTTGTCAGCATCGGCAACAAGGTACCTGTTCGGTAGATATGGTCATAAGGTAAATCCAAAAAGAGACTGTTATATATCGTAAACCTTTTGGCTACTTCTGTCTCGTATGCATGAGGCATTTTTTACTTGGTTTTGTTAGACGTTCGAATAATTCAAAAATGATCATTTTTTCCGGTTCAACATATTTTCTTACCCATAAATTTGTCATAAAACAAAATTTATGTATTATAGTCTTAAAAATCAGCCGTTTATTTAACCACCTACGCCACTGTCACAAATTCAAATCTGATTTCTGTCTCAGGTGTAGTTTTATTTTCTTATTTTTAGCAACTTGAATCCCATCATTTAATTTAAAATACATGTTGTTAGCGGTTCTTTCTGGGTTTTTCATTGCGCTGGGTTTACCTTTGATGATCAAGGTATTAAAAGGATCAAATACGCTTTGGATTTCTCTTTTTCCATTAAGCTTATTTATCTATTTCATCAGTAAACTCCCGGCTATTAAAAGCGGGGAGACACTGAGTTCCTCCTGGGCCTGGGTTCCTAGCTTGGAAATTGGCTTGGATTTTTACCTAGATGGATTGTCTTTGCTGTTCACTTTGCTGATCACGGGAATCGGGATCCTGGTATTTGTGTACACCTCTTCCTACCTGAAAGGGCATGTTTATTTGGACAGATTTTATGCCTTTCTTTCTCTTTTCATGGCTTCCATGTTGGGTTTGGTCTTGGCTGACAATATCATCACGTTGTTTATTTTCTGGGAATTGACCAGTATCAGTTCCTTTTTTCTGATTGGTTTCAACAACGACAAAGAAGCATCGAGGAAGTCGGCATTGACTGCACTATCCATTACAGGTTTGGGAGGGTTTTTTTTGCTGACTGGCATGGTCGCCTTGGGCTATGTGGCACAAGAATATCAAATTTCAGCATTGGCTGAATTATCGGAGGAGATTCAGGGCAACAGCTTATATCCCCTGATCTTATTGATGGTTTTTGTTGGAGCATTTACCAAGTCTGCCCAATTCCCCTTTCACTTCTGGTTACCGGGTGCCATGAAGGCACCAACGCCAGTTTCGACATACCTTCACTCTGCGACTATGGTGAAGGCAGGCATTTACCTGCTTGCCCGATTTACGCCCATTTTGGGAAATCATGAATGGTGGAACGGACCGCTTATCATTGTAGGGAGTTTTACCATGGTCTATGCCGCTGTTCATGCCATCTTCAGACTGGACCTAAAGGCGATCCTTGCTTATTCCACCATTTCAGCCCTTGGATTTATGGTTTTTTTGATTGGATTGGGAACCGAAGAAGCCTTGTTGGCAGCAGGTGTTTTTATTTTGGTACACGCATTATATAAAGCCCCACTCTTTCTTGTCACAGGCATAATAGATCATGAAACAGGAAGCCGCGATGTCTCCAAGCTGGCAGGATTAAATAAAGTAATGCTTCCTGTGGGAATAGCAGCCATGCTTGCCGCTTTCTCCAATGCGGGCATCCCTTTTACGTTTGGGTTTATAGGCAAGGAACTCATCTATGAAGCCACATTAAATTTTGGAGTCGTGGGAAATCTACTTACCGGTTTGGCCGTAATCACAAACATTTCCTTATTATTTGCCGGGTTTCTAGCAGGAATAAAACCCTTCATTGGGCCATTACCCCAGGTATACGCCAATATCCATCTTCCTCCAGCCTCCATGTGGGTACCCCCCTTGATTTTGGCCTCCCTGGGGCTGGTTTTCGGTGTGTTTCCCGCACTGGTTGACAGTTCGTTAATAAGACCCATCGTTTCTTCTCTAACCCTTGGAACGCCAACTTTTGAATTAAAAATCTGGCACGGGTTCAATATTATCCTGTTGCTTAGCTTATTGACAATCGGTTCAGGTACTGCGTTGTATTTCCTGATCAAACCTTCTGAAACCTTGTTTTCCAGGGCCACTCGCTATGAAAAACTTTCCCCGCAGCATGCTGTCACCCAACTCGCCAAAGGCTTCGTTTCCTTTTCATCCAAATGGACCAATTTTTTTCAAAACGGCTACCTGAGGTATTACCTGATTACTATCCTGTCTTTTCTGTCCTTTTTATTGGCTTATCGGCTGTTTAAAGGAGTTGAAATCTACGTGGATTCTTCTACACTATCAGATATCACGGTCTATGAAGCAATAATCGTAGGTGTCATGGCAGCAGCCATTTTTTTCACCGTATTTTCTAAATCCAGGTTGGCTGCCGTAGCCTCCATGGGCGTAGTGGGTTACTGTTTCTGTCTGATATTTCTGTTTTATTCGGCTCCCGACCTAGCCATAACCCAATTCTCCATAGATACCCTTACCGTGATACTGTTTGTGTTGGTACTCTATAACCTTCCCAAGTACCTGACGCTGTCCAACAACAGAGACCGAATTCGGGATGGATTGCTTTCGCTTATTTTTGGAGCGTTGATCAGCGTTTTGACATTGGAAGTTTTAAATGAAAAGGTAAACAAGGATATTACAGCCTATTATGCGGAAAATGCTTACATCCTGGCTAAAGGAAAAAATGTGGTAAATGTCATCTTGGTGGACTTCAGGGGCTTTGATACCATGGTAGAAATCACCGTGTTGGCTATTGCCGCTTTGGGCGTGTTTAGTTTGTTGAAATTAAGGTTAAAAAGTATTGAAAAAGAGTAATCTATGAAGACAATTATATTCAAAACAGCATCCAATTACCTCTTACCCCTGCTGCTTTTGTTTGCCGTATTTATCCTATTGCGGGGACATTACCTGCCGGGAGGTGGATTTGTAGGCGGATTGATTGCCGCCATCGCTTTTGTTATTCACTCGTTTGCCAATGGACTGGAAAAGACCAGGAGAATAATAAAATTCCACCCAGGTTTTCTCATGCCGGTTGGGCTTACTTTAGCGTTGGTAGCGGGATCCGCACCGTGGCTCTTCGGCATGCCGTTTATGACAGGATTATGGATGGATGATCCAATTCCTGTCATTGGATTGTTAGGTTCTTCCTTGTTTTTTGATACGGGGGTCTTCTTAGTGGTTATTGGGGTGACGCTGACCATTATATTCACCATTTCAGAAGGATTATAGGCATGGAAATATTACTTGTAATCTTGATAGGACTCTTATACGCTGCAGGTATCTACATGATCTTGCGTAGAAGCTTGGTGAAATTGATCATCGGGCTAATTCTACTGGGTAACGGAGCTAATATGCTGATTTTTCTTCTTGGAAAAATAGTCAAGGGAAAACCTCCCATTATAGAAGCTACCGGCAAAGCACTGGAAGGACTTTATGCCGATCCTATTCCCCAAGCCTTGATTTTGACTGCCATCGTGATAAGTTTTGGTTTACAGGCATTTGCCATTATCCTGATAAAGCGTGCCTATAAAGTAATAAAAACGGATGATTTAGATGAAATGAATGCAACTGACGAAGACTTATGAGTAGCCCTTTTGTAGTTTTACCCATTATATTTCAGCTATTTTTAGCCATTCTATTGATGTTTTGCTGGACTCAAATAAACGTGCAAAAACTAATCAGTGTCGTTGGCTCCTTGATTGCGGTGATTATTTCGGTAGTCCTTTTTGTCACTGTATGGAATCAGGGTATATATACCACGCAGGCGGGCAACTGGGTTGCGCCATTTGGAATTACCTTTGTAGCAGATACCTTTAGCTCACTTATGGTTTTATTGACGGCGCTCGCAGGCTTGGCAGTAGCTGTGTTTTCGGTTGGTAGCGTTCGCAATGTCCGGATTAAATTTGGATATTTCCCTATTTACCATTTTCTTTTAATGGGCCTCAGTGGTGCCTTTTTGGCAGGAGATATTTTCAACCTTTATGTTTGGTTTGAAATCATCATCATCTCCTCCTTCGTTTTGATTACCATAGGAGGGGAAAAAGCCCAACTGGAAGGAGCCGTCAAATATGTCACTATGAACCTATTGGCCTCGGTGATTTTCCTTACAGCCATAGCCATTCTATACGGACTTACCGGCAGCTTAAACATGGCTGACCTTTCAATCAAGGTAGCCGAAATTGAAAACAGGGGTTTGGTCAACGTGACGTCCATTCTCTTTCTGGTAGGATTTGGCATAAAGTCAGCCGTGTTCCCGTTGTATTTTTGGTTACCCGCTTCTTACCATACACCTCCACCGGCAATATCCGCCATATTTGGCGGACTTTTGACGAAGGTTGGAGTATATGCCATGATCCGGGTTTTTACACTGATCTTTATCCCGGATGAATTCATGATCACCCTCATCAGTGGGATGGCGGCCATCACCATTCTTTCCGGCGGAATAGGAGCACTTATTCAAAATAACCTGCGTAAAATTTTCAGTTACCTCATCATCTGCCATATTGGATTCATGGTTGCTGGCTTGGGAATCTATACAGAAGTGGCGATAATCGGTTCTGTATTTTACCTCATTCATGACATCATTGTCAAAACCTGCCTGTTCATGGTGAGCGGATTGATCTTCAAAATCAAGGGAACTTATAGCCTTCGACTGTTGGGCGGATTTTATAAAGAATACCCCAAGTTGTCGCTGCTCATGGCTATCCCGTTGTTTTCATTGGTGGGGATTCCTCCCTTGTCAGGATTTTGGGCCAAGCTATTTCTCTTGGAAGGAGGTCTTTCGGTTGGAAATTATTGGTTGGTCGGTTTTATTTTACTGGGAAGTTTCCTTACTTTAATCATTATTGCCAAAGTTTGGGCCGGGGTGTTTTGGAAAGATGCCATAGAACTTCCCGTCAAAAAACAAGTCAAATATTTTCATGAACTGAAACCCCTTAAAAAACAGGCGATGATAGGGTCCATTGTGTTTTTAAGTGTGCTTTCCCTTGGCATTGGCTTTGGTGCTGAATTCGTCATTCAAGTCGCTACACGGGTGGCTGAATCACTTATGAACCCAAAGGAATATATAGAAGCAGTGTTAGGTCAAACAAATTAAACTCGTTTCCGATGATAAAAACCCGATTTTTAAGTAACTTACTTTTATCCTTTGTCTGGTTGGCCGTAACGGGGACCTTTACGTTTGATAATTTCATATTTGGTTTTATCCTCAGTTTCATACTTATGTGGCTGATCACTACCAACCGGAGCGAAGAGAAGTATTTCAACAAAATACCGAAACTTATAGGCTTTGTTTTCTTCTTCATATACGAATTGGTGAAAGCGAATATACAAGTCGCCTATGATGTGATCACTCCCAAATATTATATGAAGCCGGGAATAATAAGGATACCTCTGGACGCCAAATCAGACTTGGAAATAACGCTTTTGGCCAATTTGATTACCCTAACTCCAGGTACCCTAAGCCTGGATGTCTCGGATGACAGGAAGGTACTTTATGTCCATGCCATGTATGTGAACGATAGAGATGAATTTATTCACGAAATAAAAAACGGCTTTGAAAGAAGGCTATTAGAAATTCTGCGATGAACTTATACGACTACCTCTATTATGTAATCCTACCGGTTTTGGCCATATCTACGGTTATTATTTTTGTCAGGTTTTTAAAAGGCCCCACTTTGTCAGACAGGGTAGTTTCCCTTGACCTGCTTTTGACAACAGGCATAGGAATTATAGCCGTTTACAGCATACACACCAACCAACCGACCTTTTTGGATATTGCCATGATTTTGGCATTGATAGCCTTTTTAAGTACGGTGGCCTTTTCTTATTATTTAGAAAAAAGAGAAAAAAATGAGTGAGATCTTTATATTTATTCTAAGCACCCTTGGGGCATTGTTTATCTTGCTGGCAGCGGTAGGAGTCGTGCGCATGCCGGATTTATACCTGCGGATATCCGTAACAACTAAGGCGGCTACTCTTGGAATTGGATTGATCCTAGGTGCGGCTGCCATCTATTTTGGAGACACAGCCATAACATCCCGTGTCTTTGCGATTATTTTGTTTATGCTTCTGACTGCCCCAGTGGGTGCGCACATGATTGGAAGAGCTTCTTACTTTACCGGAGTTAAGCTGTGGCATAACTCCCAACATGATGACCTCAAAGATCAGTACGATCCAAAAACCCATAAACTTTCCAGTGAAGAAAACCCTGAAGATAAAAACCCAGCCCTATGAAAACTCTCTTTCCATCCCTAGCCTTTGGAATTGTTGCCCTTGCTTGCAGTAGTCCCAATACCACAGACCAAACCCAAGAAACAATGTCCACCCCAGCATACTCTTTTATTTTAGGCTCCTATACCAATGAACCGGAACACGGTATATACCTCGTAGAATTTGATCCCGAGGGGAATACATTGGAAGTTAAGGCGACGGCTTCTGAACCCGAAAACCCATCCTTTGTCATAGTAAATGCGGCTCAAAATCGCATTTACGCCGTAGAAGAAACAGGAGGTGAAAATGGAGGTAAGGTCAGTGCTTTTAAACTAGAAAGGGACGCTTTTGAAAAGATCAACACCGTGTCTGCAGGCGGAAACGGACCCTGCTACGTTACCCTGGATCCCAGTGAACGATTTGTGGTGGTCGCCAATTATTCCGGGGGAAATTTCTCCGTTATCCCTGTTACTTCCGATGGAGGACTCTCGGATGCCGTTCAGACTATAAACCACAGCGGCAGCAGTGTCAATCCCAGAAGACAGGATAAACCCTATGTCCATTCAGCGGTTTTTCACCCCATTGACAACAGGCTGCTGATTGCAGACTTAGGTACAGATGAAGTGGTCGTCTATGATTTTGATGCCACCCAAGAAAACCCTTTGACCGAAAGCCCAGTCTCTAGGCTAAGGGTAGAGCCCGGTGCAGGTCCCCGCCATATGGTCTTCAATAAAGCAGGGAACCGCCTTTACCTTATTCACGAAATTACTGCAGCTGTTGGCGTTTATGCCTACGAGGACGGAGTACTTTCACATTTGGAAACTCAATCTCTCTTGCGCAATGGATTTGAAGGAAATGTAGGAGCTGCGGAAGTCAGGATTTCAGATGACGGCAAGTTCCTTTATGCCTCCAACCGGGGTGATGCAAATGAACTGGTGGCTTTTGAAATTACGGCAGAAGGAAATCTTACCCATATCCAGACAATTCCTTCCGGAGGAATGGCACCCAGAAATTTTAACCTCACTCCAGATGGAAAGTTCCTTTTGGCTGGAAATCAAGGAAGCAACACCTTGTTGGTTTTTAGCAGAGACCAGGATACTGGCATGATTGCTCCAACCGACATATCCCTGACTATCAATAAACCGGTTTATATCAATTTTCTAAAGTAGTTATTTTTATAAATTTCCGATAATCCCCTGGCTGATTTGAAAAAGTCAGGGGATTATTTGTATTCAGGTGCCAGAAATTATTCAGGGGACTGCAACTTTCAACTGAAAGGTGTTTTTTGCTTTATAACCCCAATTCTTTTCAAGTAGCTTCTTTAATTACTTCCAATGTAGTGGTATTAATATAGCCCAGTTTTATAATGAGCCGTTCTTGTGCACGTGAACTAGTGTGAAAACCATCAGCAGCAGAAGTTTTAAAACCCCTCAAAAGGAAATTGACAAAGCACTATACATCAAAGGCGAGTACTTTGAAGAAAAGAGAAAACAAAAGAAAAATGAAATAGTAGTTCAAAAACAACATATAAATAGCACCTTGACTAAAGACACGGTTAGTTTATCAAATAAACAAGAATGGCTTTTGAAAGCTAAGGCCAAAGCTTTTACCATCCCCAATCCTAAATCAAAACGCCAGCGGAGTGACCGACTTAATAGCCCTGGGTTTCAACCTTGAAGTTAAAAATAAACGCAGTTTCCCAGTTTTGGCCAGCCAAAATGTCAATTCCATCCAGCCTTTCCCGCCAAAACCCGTCTCCGGTTGAAATGGCTTTCTCACAACAACTTGGGGAGAAAATTAGCGGGAAAATCTGTTGTTTTGGGTTTTATATTCATTTTTGAACCATATAAGACATATAAGCTTATTTGAGAAGCCAAATGCCAATCTGCCCGATGAAATTTGAGTTCTTCTTTACCAATAACTTTGAGCGGGAAATTAAAAGGCTGGCTAAAAAAATCCCGTTCCATAAAAACGATCTGTATAGCCCGGTCAAATGAGTATGAAACTGAAAAATCAGTGAATTGAAAAGGTCAATTATTTGGCTGCTCCTGATATTTTTAGAAAATTAATCGAAAAAATGTTTTATTAATAAAAAGAATCCTTACCTTTATATCAATTATTACATTCAATTAATTATAATTATGAACACAGGAAAAGTAAAATTTTTTAATGAGTCCAAAGGATTCGGTTTTATTATCGACGATGAGTCATCAAAAGAATATTTTGTGCATGTCTCTGGCTTAATCGACGAAATCAGAGAAGACGACGACGTTTCTTTCGACTTAAAAGAAGGTAGAAAAGGTCTGAATGCAGTGAATGTGAA
>JBBQXZ010000072.1:0-18966 GCA_038209145.1 Cytophagales bacterium
AAGCGATTTAAGAATAATTAAGATAAATTACTGACGTAATAGGGTAAGTTTTCATAATTTAGCCCGTTCAAATTTTAATAGAATTCCTTTCATGAATAAACTGACCATTATTTTAATCGCTCTGTTGATTAGTTATCAAGCAACTGCCCAAGAACGGGAAAAAACCCCAATTGGTGGTCGTCCCAACATAGCGGGTGATCTTTTCTTGGATTTCGGATTTAATTTTCTTAATAACAGACCGGATGATCTGAATACAAGGTTTATTGCTTCTCGGGTTGTCAATATATATTACCAAGCCTCCTTACCTCTTGGAAAGAATACCGGCTTTTCATTTAATCCGGGAATTGGATTGGGGCTGGAAAAGTTGGGCTTCCAAGAGAACCAAACCCTTATACCCAATCCCGCGGTTGGTTCCAATTCCAGCCAACTAGCAGATGTACTGGACATTTATGACGATGTGGTAAGTGTAGACAAGAACAACATCTCTATTAATTATATCGATATTCCTCTTGAACTTAGATACCACGTAAACCGAACCAATTATAACAAAGGTTTTCGGGTAGCGGTTGGGGGCAAAGTTGGTATTCTTTATAATGCCCACACAAAAATTGCCGTCACGGATACCAACGATGCGAGCCAACAGGTAAAGAACAGACAAAACTACGGCTTGAATCCTATCCGATATGGGGTAATTGCCCGGTTAGGTTTTCCGGGATTTTCAGTTTGGTCCTATTATGGGTTAAATGGCGTGTTCGCTGAAGGCAAAGGCCCTTTTGGAACCGAAGCTTCCCAGTTTAACTTAGGGCTTTCGGTAACACTTTTTTAGCGAAAGAACACAATGCGCTTTTAATTCCCCATCAACACATAATAATACACACAAAAACTCCAGCTAAATCCCAACATAAATCCCCCATAGACCTCTGAAGGTTTATGGGCGTTGAGGGCCAATCGCGCCGTACCTACCGCTCCAGAGACAAGAACAGCGAAAATAAACGGGTAAAAAAGATGCTGAACTCCGTATTTCATACTCAATACAACTATTGCGGCAAGCAATCCAGCTATTCCGGTAAGGTGCGAACTTATTTTCCAAAAGTAGGTAACGCAGGTGAGTACAATCAGGCAGGCGGTAATCATAATCAACGTTGTCAATACAAGCTGGTCTACACGAATCCGATAGTAGAAAAAAACAGCAGTCATCACATAGAAGACTGAAATTAAAGAGAAAGGCAATATCCTTTCCTTTTTGTCCGGCATATGGAGACTGTTGATAGAGTCGGTCATCTTCATTCCCAGCAAGCTCAATAAAGGAATAACAAGCGTAGTCAATGAAATGAGCATTAACAACGACCACTTTGCAGACCCGGGAATAGAAGTAGCCTCAGGCACCAAAAACAAAATAACACCACAAATTAGTGTGGGCATTGTCAGTGGTTGAAAAACCACTGACAATGCCAAAGCTATTGATTTATTCACTATAATTCCTTTCTTAGCCTTGCCACAGGAATTTGCAACTGTTCTCTATACTTAGCAACGGTACGTCTGGCAATGTTATAACCCCGTTTGTTCAGCAGTTTAACCAATTTATCATCAGACAATGGCCTTTTCTTGTTTTCTCCTTCTACCAATTTATTAAGGACACTTTTTACTTCTCTATTTGACACATCCTCACCCCCATCGGTGGATATCCCCTCAGAGAAAAAGTATTTCAAGGGAAACACCCCAAACTCTGTTTGAATGGACTTACTGTTTGCCACCCTTGAGATAGTTGAAATATCCATTTCTATCTTCTCCGCAATATCTTTCAAAATCATCGGACGAAGTTTGGTTTCATCACCGTCTTCAAAAAACTCAAGCTGATAATCCAAAATGGCATGCATGGTCCTCAGCAAGGTCTGCTGCCGCTGCTTAATGGCATCGATGAACCACTTGGCGGCATCAAGTTTCTGCTTGACAAAGGTTACGGTTTCTTTCAGTTTTTTATCTTTTTTGTCGCTTTTGTCATAGGCACTAAACATCTCAGAATAAGACCTGCTTATGCGTAGTTCTGGCGCATTTTTGGAGTTCAGGGAAATCTCAAATTTCCCGTTGACATTCGTCAATATAAAATCCGGTATAACGTATTGCGTCCGGATAAGACCATCGGCCACTCCCCCTGGTTTTGGGTTTAACCGGGTTATCATCGTAATAATTTCTTTGAGCGCTTCCTCCCCAACATGACATTTTTTCTGAATCTTGTCATAATGTTTTTTGGTAAACTCCTCAAAGCACGATTGAATTACCTGTATAGCTTGTTTTACGATAGGGTCTTCGGAATTCTCCTTGCGTTCCAATTGTATGATCAGACATTCTTGGAGGTTACGGGCGGCTATCCCTGGAGGGTCAAAACCTTGGATTCTTATCAAAATATCTTCCAACTCGTCGATATCCGTTTCTATATTTTGACTAAATGCGAGGTCATTCATAATTGCCTCCAAATCCCGCCGGATGTAACCGTCGTTTTCAATACTCCCAATTAATTGCTTTCCAATAAGTTTTTGCCGCTCATCAAGCTTTAAAAAGTTCAGCTGGGACATCAATTGTTCATGAAGTGAGATACCACTGGAAAGGGGCATTTCACGATCCTCCTCATCAGGTGAATAGTTCCCATCGCCCTGCATCTTATATCCCCCGTATTCATCGTTGAGGTATTCGTCGATATTTACATCTCTGTCTTCTTTGCCGTCATCAATTTCTTGAGAATCCTGAAAATCATCTGTGGGGTTTTCAGGGTCTTCTTCCTTACCTTCTTCCAAGGCAGGATTAATCTCCAACTCTTCTTCTATCCGAGTCTCCAATTCAACCGTGGGTACTTGTAGCAACTTGATAAATTGAATCTGTTGCGGAGATAGCTTTTGAGAAAGAATCTGATTTAAATTCAGTTTTTGCATATACTTGCTGGATATAAGAATAAATTGCTGCCTAAAACTCAGTCGGAATAGGCTCCGCAATGGTTGGGAATTCAAATTTAGGAAATAAGATCAAAATTTTGATAAAAAGCTTATTATATCGTTTTTTGCATGCTGATTAAAAATTGAAGTGAGCAAATTTCAGATCAGGTAGGTT
Organism: Cytophagales bacterium; assembly: GCA_038209145.1. Classification (GTDB taxonomy): domain Bacteria; phylum Bacteroidota; class Bacteroidia; order Cytophagales; family Cyclobacteriaceae; genus Lunatibacter. Next base: position 3,103 of record JBBQXZ010000072.1, read on the forward strand.
AATCAATTATAGACACATGGCATTTAACAACAGAATTAAAATCAATCTATTACTCGAATCGGCCAAAAAAGATGACCAGGTTACCCTGATGGGTTGGGTGCGTACCAAAAGAAGCAATAAAAATGTGACTTTTATTGCTCTCAATGACGGCTCATGCATTCAAAATTATCAGGTTGTAGCTGATCCTCAGAACATCCCGGAGGAGATTCTCAAAAGGGTAAACACGGGTGCTTGCCTTAAAATTAACGGTAAAATAGTACCTTCACAGGGTTCGGGACAATCTGCTGAGCTCTTGGCTGACGAAATAATTGTACTCGGTGAAGCCGATCCTGAGAAATATCCCATCCAGCCTAAAAAGCACACGATGGAATTCCTGAGAGAAAACGCCCACCTCCGAGTAAGAACCAGTACCTTTTCCGCCATTTTTCGGGTAAGGCATAATTTGGCTTTTGCTGTACATCAATTTTTTCATGCCAAGGGCTTCTTTTACATTCATTCACCCATCATCACAGCTTCAGATGCTGAGGGAGCCGGAGAAATGTTTCGAGTGACTACGCTGGATCCAAAAAATCCGCCACTAACACCGGAAGGAAGAGTAGATTATTCGCAGGACTTTTTTGAAAGAGAAACTAACCTAACAGTATCCGGTCAATTGGAAGGTGAATTGGCCGCCTTGGCGTTGTCGGAAATTTACACCTTTGGGCCTACTTTTCGGGCGGAAAACTCGAATACGACCAGACACTTGGCTGAGTTTTGGATGATTGAGCCAGAAATGGCCTTTTACGATGCCGAAGATAACCAAAACCTGGCCGAAGAATTTCTCACCTATGTTATTTCCTATGCGTTGACCCACTGCGAAAGTGATTTGGAATTCCTGGCAAATAGGGCCGAAGAGGAGGAGAAAATTAAAAAAGCGGATCAAAGAAGTGATTTTACACTGATAGAAAAGCTGAAATTCGTTGTGGAAAACAAATTTGTCCGAATCACCTACACGGAGGCAATGGACATTTTGAGGCAATCCAATCCCAACAAAAAAAAGAAATTCACCTACCCCATTGAAGAGTGGGGGATGGACTTGCAGTCCGAACATGAGCGGTACCTGGTAGAAAAGCACTTCAAAAAGCCAGTAATTATCACCGACTATCCCAAATCCATCAAGTCTTTTTACATGAAGCAGAATGAAGATGGTAAAACCGTTGCAGCCATGGACATCCTGTTTCCCGGAATCGGGGAGATCGTAGGGGGATCTCAGCGGGAGGAGCGGTTGGAAAAGTTAGAAGAGCGCATGCTCGAGCTTCAGATCAGTCGGGAAGAAATGTGGTGGTATTTGGATACCCGCAGGTTTGGAACTACCACTCACTCCGGGTTCGGTTTGGGATTTGAGCGATTGGTTCAATTTGTCACAGGAATGGGGAATATACGGGATGTCATTCCTTTCCCAAGAACACCGGGAAATGCGGAATTTTAATAGCAAAAGGCCACTTATGAAATTATGTGGCCTTTTTTTGCCTTTGGCATAAAATTATTTATCTTGATGAAACTATGGAAAAATTTTTAAAATTTCTCAAAACAGAAGCAATTGGAGGACAAATAATCCGGATATCATTAGTATGCCTTTTATTATTTGGAGGCTTTACAAAGTTAATCTTGGTAGGTGCCCTTGGGAACAATCTTTTTGGTGCAGTACTGATTGCCGCTATCGAAACGCTTGCAGCTTTTGGGTTGCTAATTCATTACCGCATGCCGATATATGGTATGGCGGGTGCAGTCTTAGCCCTAATTTCAATTGTTATCAGACTCGTTTATTCCTACAATTGGGTGAAGGACAACGTACTTGGAACAGACTCTTACCTCAATGCGATAAATTCTTTTCTAGGCACTTACAATAACGGTCTTTTCCATATTATCCTTTTAATAGGGGCTGCGATATACTGTTTGGGAAATTCTTACAAAGAATACATTCGGCAAAGGATAACCCAACCATGGCCCCATTAACTTGTTATTAAAAGGTTTTTAAGTAGGCAAACTGGTCTATTACAATATACCCAAAACCTTAAATGTTTCTGGAACCTGATCAATAATATCAGAGGCTATTGTACCCCTTAATTTATTTTTAGAAGCCAATTCACCCGCCATTCCGTGATGGAAAACCCCACAAAGGGCTGCATTTTCCAATGAATAACCCTGCCCAATAAAAGAGGTTATTATTCCGGTTAACGCATCCCCAGAACCTCCAGTTGCCATGTATTGGTTACCAGTACTGTTGAATACCTGTCTACCATCAGGAAGGGATACGACCGTATTTGCTCCTTTGAGCACCATTACACATTGGTAATGAATGGAAAATTCTCGGGCTTTGCGCAATCTATCAGGGTGATTGTCACTTGGACCAACCAACCGCTCAAATTCTTTGAGATGAGGTGTTAGGATACAACTTTTCAGGTAATGAAAGAGATGTTGGTTTTTAGCAAGGATGTTAATGGCATCGGCATCGACCACGATTCCTTTAGGGAAATTCTGAAGTACATAAGCAACAACATCAACACATTGGGCAGAATCACCTAATCCAGGACCAATTCCCAAGGCGTCAAAATCCTGAAGGTATACTGGTAATTCCAATATTCGCTCACCCCCATTGACTTGGACCATCGCCTCGGGAATGTGGGATTGAAGGATTGAAATTCCGCATTTAGGCACACAGGCCGAAACTAACCCTGAACCTGTACGGAAAGCAGCCATAGATGAAAGAACAATAGAACCCATCTTGCCTTCACTCCCCCCAAGTAACAAAACCTTCCCAAAATCACCCTTATGACTGAACCGATGAAAGGATTTGTGAAGAGCAGAAATATCTGAGACTCCTAACCAATAAAAACTACTGGGAAATAATTCAAAAATAGATGCACTAATTCCAATATCCACCGTAATCAATTCCCCCACATATGGTGCGTGTTCAGGAAATAACAAAGAGAGTTTTGGAAATTGAAAAGACACAGTATAAGTTGCCTGAACCGCAATCCCATTTAAAATGTCATCTGAAGGCAACCCTGATGGAATATCAATAGCAACTACAGTATTCTTACCAGTATTGATTTTATCAACTAGCTGCTCATATAAGCCACTTAATGGCCTATTAAGCCCAACCCCAAAAAGTCCATCAATAATAATTTCATTGTGAAAATCAAATTCGGTTGAATTTTGGAAACTTACTTTTTGAATTTTTTCGGGAAGGAAAGCGAAATTATGAGAGTAGTCTGTGGATTTTTTTTCAGAATTATCAAAATAATAGACGGTTACTTTCCGACCTGCTTGATGAAGGATCCTTGCAATGGCCAGGGCATCTCCTCCGTTGTTGCCATTGCCACAAAAAAGGTGAACTGGAACCGGATTTTTAAATTTTTCCAAAAACCAATGGCAAAAACCCAGTGCAGCCCGTTCCATCAGTTGAAATGAAGTAAGACCGTCAATCTCAATAAATTTTTTATCCAGATTTGATACCTCTTTTCCTGAAAGTATTGATTGCATATTAATATAATTTAGACCATTCAATAAGATCAATGTCTGATAGTACCATTTTTTGATACAATTACTTTCAAACAAAAAAAGCCATCCTTGGGAGATGGCTTCTTTTGTTTAAAGGATAAAGAATCAATTTTCAACTTTACCTACAGTTGCATACATGAGTTTTCGTGCATCAGCTTCTCTCAATTCAAACTGAATATCACTGACAGGACCCATTTTTACATCGCGGTCTGCTTTTAAAGAAATGGTAATTTGATCTCTTTCTGCTTCAGACAAAGCATCCTTTTCTTGGTTCACCCATTGAAGAATGTCTGCAGTAGTAATTAATACGTCATTTGCCTGAATCCTTGGTTCCACACCGTAGAGTTGTGGATTTTTAGGTTTTCCCAGAAACAAATAAGAAATCAAAGACTTTTTTTGCAGCTTTTGGAGCTGTGTTGCCTGAGGGATTTTCTGCTCTACCAATAGGTCCTGCTCCCTCAATACTGTCGTAACCATGAAGAAGAACAACAACATGAAGATAATATCAGGCAATGCAGATGTTGGTATATTAGTATCTGCTTTTGTTTTTTTCGAGAATTTTGCCATAATTAATTTCCTGTTTTATCTGGTTCTGCAATAGAAATTGCCATTGGGATACCTTCTTTACCTCTATCTTGCAACTCAACTTCTGCTGCGGTTTTGCCTGTCAAGGCCCTATATTCTTCGGAAGATAAGCCAACACGTTCACCATAAATATCGAAGTAAGCTTTTTTCACCAAATCCAACACTTCCAGATAGACTTCATAGCTTGTACCCCTGTTCGTTTTGATAGAAACCACAGCACCACCTGATCCGGGATAATCTGAAGATTCTGAACTTCGCCCCGCAACGGATCTCAACGAAGCTGGTAAACTGTTGTACAATGCCAAGTTATCTTCATCTGGATTGCCGAAGTTTATAATGAAAGCTTTTACTTCCTCAGAAAGTCCCTCTGTACTTGTCCTAAATTCACCCTCAATCAGAAGTTGATCATTTGCATTAATCAAAATGTTGAAAATGTTTCTTTCATTCAACTCGACCTCTGGAGGCGGTTGATTCGGGTCTTGCTTGGGAGGAAGGATATTCAAAATCCCTTTGTCCGAAGCAATTGTCGTGGTCACGAGAAAGAAGATCAGTAGCAAGAAGGCAATATCTGCCATAGAACCTGCATTAACTTCCTGACTCGTCCTGATTTTTTTCTTTGGCATATGAGTAGTATTACTTTATGATCTTGGTAATCTCAGTGATGACAATACCTGCTATCGCAATAAAGAACAAAGCATAAACGGTGATTAACAATCCTCCCACAGCTTTGACTCCTGTCGGTGTCATATCAAATGGTTCTGCGGCAAACTTGGCAGAGACTTCCGAGTCAGCAATAGAGTAGGAGATGAAGAAAACCACACCTATCAACACGACTCCTATCAAGGTACCGAATAAACTTTTCGGATCGCCCAATGAATTGATCAGTGGCATAATTATCGCCAATACGACTCCAATTGCCGTCAACAAGTACCCTGCATATAATATTATATCAGTAGTATCCATATTATTAAATTCTTAGGTGTAACAAATTTTTTATACTAAAACGTTTCAAGTAATAATTACCTGTTAAGTTTATGACGTACCAAGATGTCCACCAAAGTGATGGAGGCATCTTCCATGTCGTTGACCAAAGAATCGATTTTGGAAACTAAATAATTGTAAAACAACTGCAGGATGATCGCAACAATCAAACCAGCAACAGTCGTCAACAAGGCTATTTTAATACCACCCGCAACAAGGGAGGGAGAAATATCTCCCGCAGCTTCAATGGCATCAAATGCACCGATCATACCGATTACAGTACCCATAAATCCAAGCATTGGTGCAAGTGATATGAAAAGGGATATCCAAACCAATCCTTTTTCCAAACGACCCATTTCCACGGAGCCATAAGCAATGATTGATTTCTCGACCATATCTATGCCTTCGGAATAACGCATTAAACCTTGGGTAAAGATGGAGGCCACAGGTCCTTTTGTGCTTTTGGTTACATCTTTAGCAGCTTCAATTCCACCTTGGTCCAAAGCTTCTTCCACCTTTGCCAATAACTTTTTAGTATTGGTAGTAGATAGATTAAGGGTAATGATTCTTTCCAACGCAACCGCCATGCCGAGAATCAAGCAAAGAAGAACTGGAGTCATGTAAGTGGGATCCCCTTCAATAAATTGGTCTTTAATTACCTGATGGAAAGAGGCCTCCTCATCGATAATTTCATCGTCTACCATTACCGGTGCTGGTGCAGAAACCGGTGCTGGAGTTGATTCTTGTGCAGTAGAGTCATCTTGTGCTTGTGTGATTACCGGAGAAAATAAAATTCCCGCAAGCATGAATAAAGCGATAAACTTTTTCATAATGTAGTTTTTAATAGACTTTTAAAGGTTGAACGGTTTTTTCTGATTTTTTCGAATTAAGATTTTAAAGTTATAATTTTTTCAGTTCAAATTGCAAGGGTTGTTAAGATAATTTGCAATAAATATTTAAACCTTCGCCGCTTTCTTTCTCCACTCAGATTAAAATATACTTGTATAAACCACAAGCATACGTAATATAAATGGGGATAAAAGTTTTTGGACGGAAATGAAAATGGCAAAAAGACGCCTTAAATTACCCCCTTGAAATTAGCCTGATAAAGAACTTTAAAGCAGAGAGGAAGGGATTCGAACCCTCGATACCTTTAGGGGTATACACGCTTTCCAGGCGTGCTCCTTCAACCACTCGGACACCTCTCTGTATGGTGCAAGGCTGATAAATCGTGCAACAAATAAAATTATAATAATCAGCCCATGCAAGTAAATGAAGGGTTTATTATTTAAAATTGCCCAAGGATGACTGCCTTATTTTTAATTATTCAAATACATCGTTGATAATCAACTCATTTAAAAAATACGCTTATTTACTCAAAACAGACATCTCCCCGGCCAGCGGGGTAATCAACTTACGCTTGATTTCCGAATCCTGTGTTTCATTTGCCAAAAGAAACATCAGTTTGGTAATCGCCGCTTCGGTAGTAATGTCTCCCCCACTCAAGACACCAATACGGTTGAGATCCCGGCTGGTTTGGTATCTTCCCTGGATCACCCGTCCACCATTACACTGAGACACATTAAAGATGATTAGTCCGGTGGCAATTGCTTTTTCCATCAATTTCAAAAACCAAGGTTCACTTGGACTGTTTCCCGATCCATAGGTTTCCAAAACAATTCCCTTCAAGCCCTTTATTTTAATGAAACTTTCGATAACCTTTTTGGTAATGCCTGGAAAAAGCTTTAAAACCACCACCTGATTGTTTAATTGGTTCATATATTTCAGCTGCTTTCCCGGTTCAAAGGGTCGAATTGCCGGATAATTGTAATCAATAATGATTCCCGACTCTGCCAAAGGAGGGTAGTTCTCGGATTCAAAGGCATCAAAATGTACACTTTGCACCTTTTTTGACCGGTTGCCGCGAAGGAGCATGTGGTTGAAGAAAATGCAAACCTCGGGGACGATGGGTTTTCCTTTAGATTTGGAAATAGCAATCTCCAAGGAGGTCATGAGGTTTTCCCTGGCATCTGAGCGCATTTCACTGATGGGAAGCTGTGCGCCTGTAAATATCACAGGTTTATTTAACCCCTGCAACATAAAACTAAGCATCGAAGCGGAATAAGCCATGGTATCTGTCCCGTGAAGAACTACGAATCCGTCATAAGTATCGTAATTCTCATAAATGATATATGCCATATCCACCCAATGCTGCAAGTTAATATTGGATGAGTCTATAGGTTCGGGAAAGGAAATTACCGTTATACTGATGTTCATGTTGGTCAAGTTGGGCACTTTTTCCAATATCTGACCAAAATTAAACGGGACCAATGCCCCGGAGGCATCGTAGGCCATTCCCAAAGTACCCCCTGTATATATAATGAGTACAGCGTGCTCTATTTCCTTCTTGGCCCCCGTATTTAATCGGACGATTTTATAATTCATCTTTATTTAGGATTAAATAGCTTTCCGGCATTTTCGGTGGTGACTGCTGCTACCTTGGCCACTGTTGTTTCTAGAATCGAAGCTATCTCCTCAGCAATCAAAGGGATGTTGGAAGGGGCATTTCGCTTGCCTCTATTTGGGACTGGAGCGAGGTATGGGCTATCCGTCTCCAATACCAATCCCGCAAGTCCCAATTGGGGCAGCAACTCCTTCAGTCCGCTGTTTTTATAGGTCACTGTACCCCCTATTCCAAGGTAAAAACCCAACTCGATAATTTTTTTTGCCTGATCCAAAGTCCCCGAAAAGCAATGAAATATTCCAAACAATCGCTTGTCATGGAGGGATTCAATGACTTCCAAGGTCTCATCCATCGAATCCCTAGAATGTAAAATCAAGGGCCAACCCTTTTCTTTAGCCCATTCCGCATGAATTTTAAGGGATTCCTTTTGTTCATTGAGGTGGGTCTTATCCCAATATAAATCAATACCCGTCTCCCCGATACCGGCAAAATCCCGCTTAGAAATCCATTCTTCCATCACATATAAGTCTTTTTGGAAGTTAGGAGTGACATCGCAGGGGTGCAAGCCCATCATCGGAAAGCAAACCCCAGGGAATATCCGTTCGAGCTCAAGCATATCGTCAATGGATGCTACACTGATATTGGGCATATATATTTCTTCCACGCCTTCAGCCTGGGATTCGCGGACAATTTTCTCCTGTTCTCCCACAAACTTTTTAGAATAAATATGGGCATGGGTATCTGTAAATCTCATCTTTTTCTTCTTAATTCAACCACATCGAATTTCTAACAATCTCGGATTTTAGGCATATTCCCTGTTTTTCCAGCGAATCTTGGAAGGCCAAAAATAATAAAGCACCGTTGAAAATCCCACGAATCCATAATAACACTCGAAGGTTAATAAGTTTAATGTAGCCAATTTAGTTTCAGCACGGGCAGCAAAAGTTTTCAACATCATGGATTGGACAAAAACTTTTAGTACCCAACAGATGCTTCCCAGCCAGGGAGAAAAAAAGATCAACGTCAATATAGCAGGAAAAAAAGCGACCTGTAAAAACAAAAGTATTTTCCAAAACCACGGTAAAGTGAGTGCACCTCTGGCCCATCTTTTTCGCTGGCGCATCAGGGCCACAAAGGTAGCCTCAGGCTGCGTAACAACCAATAGGTTTCGGTGTACCTGATGAATTGGACGATATCCGGATTCAAACATTCTTCGGGATAAAGCTAAATCTTCCGTCACCGAGTCCGCAACTGCCAGAAACCCTCCTACTGCATTATAGGCTCCATTTTCAACCAGCAGGTTATTGCCCATGGCGGTAAGGTTGATTCCCAAATCAGCCATAGCCTGAACCATTCCCAAACTCAGCCACCAGTCACAGGCCTGCATATTGCCAAACCAGGTATCTGACTCTATTTTTGTAATGCCTGTAACCATTCCCGATCCGGGGCGGTAGGAGCCGACCATTTGTTTCGCCCAAGACTTGGGAACCTGGCAGTCCGCATCTGTAAATAAATAATAATCAGCCTCACAATTCCCCACCATCTCGTGTAAGGCAACGGCTTTTCCATTGAGTGCCGGGGAATTGGGGGAAGCTAACCGTATCGCATGCCTGTTTTCTCCACGTGCTGCCCAAGATGAAATAATGTCCCACGTCTCATCGGAACTGTTATCATCTCCTACATAATAATCAATTTTTTCACTGGGGTAATCAAGTACCGCCAAGGATGCCAAACAGGAAGGTAAGTTGGATTCTTCATTCCTGGCTGGGACTACGACTGCCAATCGGGGGAAACAGTCAACTCCCTCCTGTCCATAATCCCTAACGCCACCAAACCGGAGTAAAATAAATAGTGCCAAATCCTGTAAAATGAGAAGACCTACCAATAAGGTGCTTATAAGGTAAATCATAATAGCTCCGTTTTGAAATCCCTGCTTTCCAGAAAATCCAAATACCCCGGCAATACCCCTTTTACAAATTCGGCTGTTTTTAGTTGGTCGTGGAACAGAACGATGGAACCGTTTTGCGTTTTATGTGAGATTTTTTTAAGGGATTCTACTTCACAGGTTCCCGGAATAAAATCACCTGCCAAAATTTCCCACATGATGATACGGTATTCTTTATACAGCTGCTCACGCTGCTTTAGCGTCATCCTGCCGTAAGGAGGGCGGAAGAGTTTGGTGTTTATTCCCAAATGCTCCTCAATTGACCGTTGACATTGGCTAATGTTATCAATATATTTTTCGGCTGAGGTATGTCGTCCGTTGAGGTGGTTAAAGGTATGGTTTCCTACTTGGTGTCCTTCGCCAACAATTCTTCTTGCCAGGGGAAGGTGTTTCACGACATTGTCACCGACCATAAAAAAAGTTGCCTTCATGTTTCTTTCCAAAAGTAAGTCTAGCACAAAATCGGTAATACCGGCCACTGGTCCATCGTCAAAGGTTAAATACACGTTTTTGTGTCCACGGCCCATGTGCCAGACATACTTGGGATAAATCCATTGAACGAATGTTGGCACACGATAAAGAAACATGGCTAATTGAATTTTATACTTAATAAGGTAATGTCATCGTGTCGAGACTGACCTTGCGAGAATAAATCCAACTCAACGAAAACCCGTTCGTGAAATGCGGTAGGTTCCTCATAACGATTTCTTTTGATAAATTCGATAAATTTTTCATCCCCATATTCCTCGTCAGCAGGATTCATGGTTTCTATAAGTCCGTCAGTGTACAGGTGAATGGTAAATTTGTCGAGATTCATTCGAAGACCTGTTTCCAAAAAAGGGAGCGTCTCAAATGCGCCTAATATGGTAGTCCCCGCTTCCAATAATTCCGGATCTCCTACTGCCCCATCATCTCTGGTTAAAATAGGTGGATTGTGGCCTGCGTTTACATAAACGAGGGATTTGGTCTTATAATCATAATATCCCAAAAAGAACGTAATAAACCGTTCACCTTGCGTATTGTCAAAGATTGTAAAGTTGAGCTGCTCAACGATCATTTTCAAATCAGAGGAACTTCTCAGCAATGTCCTGAGGGCAGCCTGAAAATTTGACATCAGTAAGGCCGCTGGCATTCCTTTTCCGGAGACATCCGCTATGCAAAAAAATACCTCATCAGGAGTTTTTTGGATGAGGTCATAATAATCCCCCCCAACTGTGCTATGGGGGATATATGTCACCTTGGCGTTGAGAATCTCCGTTTGGGGGAGTTTGCCCGGGAATAACATCCGTTGCACATTGCTGGCAATCTCAACTTCTCTCCTAAGCCGCTCTTCCTCCAATTGCCTCCGTGCAAAGCGTTTGTTTTCAAGTGCCACTACCAGAATATTGGTCAGTGCCTGCGTAAAGTTCAAGTCCAATTCCGAAGACTCATCTTTCCGCTTAAGCAACAGGATAGCCAACATTTTATCTTTATGATAGACCGGGACATAAATGTCTATTTCCGAAAAGGAATAATCTTCGGAAAGTGTCAGGCTGAGTTTTCCCAATGCCCTATTCTCCTCCACACCTTCCTGGGGAATAATCTGGGGGATTTTTCCTTTGACATTATGGGAAATACGTAAATCAAACTTTCCGGCTGAGGCCACATACAAAACCATGGATTTGATGTTCAAATGAACCAAGCAGGTAAATTTGAAGATATTCAATAAAACAGACTCCGTTTTATTCTCATTGATTGCCTGGGTAATTTCCAGCAAGGCTTTCAACTCAAGTTCTTTTCGCTGATATTTTACTGTTTCTGTAGTCAATGGTTTGATTCCGTTTAGTTCACTGGATTGTATTATGACTCAAAAGTCCTTTCTTGGTTGCCAAATAAAAGTATTGCTGTCCGGATGTATGGAGATTGGTCTTTTCAAATATTTCTTCCTCAGGAGCTATATAACATTTGATCCATCCATTGTCATATAATTTCTCAAGGGTCGCCAAAAGCTTCCCCTCCTCCCAATCCAGCACTTTTCTCAAATAAGCAAATGACTGCAAAAAGTAAAGTTCATCCAATAAGTCATATTCATCGTCAGACATTTTTATCAATTTAGGATGTAAAATTAACTAAATAACTTACTTCTTCGACCTTTCCAAGTAAATCCTCCCCGAATAACCCGCAAACTTACCGCAAAAACATACACAGGATGGATCATACCCGTAGCCATGTAATAAATCCGGTGCATATACAGTCCCAAGGCTGTCAACACCCTTCCCAAGACCAAGTAGTCACACACAAACCTGCCTATCCAAATTATTCCCAAAACCCATCCTGACATGGAACCGACAAGAAAAAAAAACAAACCAAACATCGGTAGCACCGTAAACAAAACCGCAAGCAACGCAATCACAGTATGTAGACCAAACCCATGGGATCGCCATTTGCTTCCCCACCTTACACGTTGCTGAAGAAATTCCTTCACACGTTCAGCGGGAGGGACGATAATAAGTGATTTTTCATTTGCCAGAAAAACCGCGGAGGAAGAACCAAATCTTTCGGTGATTTTTTTCAACAAAAACTCGTCATCACCGGACAATACATGTTCATTGCCTTGATATCCATTTACTTCAAGAAATGCCTTCTTCCGAAAAGCAAGATTTGCTCCGCTGCACATCAGAGGCCTGCCCATTTCAAAAAAAGCACCTGTTACCAGCAATATACTCGCCCATTCAATCTGCTGAAACATAGCAAATACCCCGGTACCACGCTGGGAAATTACCGGACCAGCCACCAAGTATACATCCGGGTCAGAGAACGGTAAAAGCAGATGCCGGAAGGCATTCTGATCTAAAATAACGTCAGCATCTGTAGTTACAATTATTTCGGCAGAGGAAAAAGCAATTCCCGTCTGCAAGGCCCTTTTTTTTCCCGCTCCTTTGGCAGGCAGTACCTGCCACCCCTCATATCCATGGGATTTGATCCAGCTCATTAACACCTGCGGGGATAAATCTTCACTGTGATCGTCCACCCAAATAATTTCCCATGACAGGGGAATATGAGTGGCCAGTTGACCCGCTAACCGCTGAACGTTTGCGGTTTCATTTCTAAACGGAATGATCAAAGCCACCTTGTGTGTTTCAGGGACCCAAGAAGGCCTAGGCTCCAACCGATTGTAGCGAATATACAACCAGATCACGATACTTACATACATAATCAACCATACTAAGTAAACACCCTCTACCATGGAGAGACTTAATAAATAAACGGAGTTGGATTGATGCATAGCGGGAAATCTCCTAAATTGCGGTGATGGGTAAAGAAGTGAAAATAAACACAAAAGAAAAAATTATTTTAGGTATAGACCCAGGCACAAATGTAATGGGATATGGATTGATTCAAATCCGCGGCAATGCCATGGAAATCATTCAATACGGTGTCATCCACCTCAAAAAATACAGTGACCACGCCCTAAAGCTAAAGAAAATTTTCGACAGGGTGACTCAGATTATTGACGAATATCATCCTGACTCTGTTGCTTTGGAAGCTCCATTTTATGGAGAAAATATCCAGTCTATGCTAAAGCTCGGAAGGGCCCAGGGTGTGGCAATGGCTGCGGCATTGGCCAAAGAAATCTCCATCACCGAATATTCCCCAAAAAAAGTGAAACAGTCCGTGACGGGCAATGGAAATGCCTCCAAAGAACAGGTCGCCGAAATGTTGAAAACCCTGCTTAACTTGACAGAAATACCCAAACTGCTGGATGCTACGGATGCCTTGGCTGTGGCTGTATGTCACCATTTCCATTCGGGAAGAATACAGAGCAGTGGAAGAAATGCGGGATGGAAATCATTTTTGGCAGATAATCCGGGGAGAATTAAATAGTTTAAATTCACTCGAAAAATCAGGCGGTTTAAAAAAATCACGCTATATTTATTAGGTAAGGAAAGCTTCGGCTAAAATGGACGAGACTTACTGAACGAATGATTTTGACTACATTTCAAGAACATCATGAAAAAGCCCATAAAAACCTGCGAAAACTGTTTTGAAAACTTTCAGGAAGCCCTAGAGTCCCTGATAGAGCTGATTCAAACTGCCAAAGCAAAAAACACCCTGGAAAAATCACGCCCTGATATCGTTGAAAAATTTGAAGAGGCCCATGACTTGGCCTTAGAAACTATTCATTCCTATTTTAAAGAACAGGGAAGGGTACCCTTTTCCGGTTCCAGGGATATTACCGTAGAGGGCTTCAACGAAGACTTCATCGATGATGGGGAAGGATGGCTTGACATGATCATTTTCCGGATCAAATATACCCCCATATATCCCGGTGATTATTTGGGTTCCCTGTCCGAAAACATAGTCAAAAAATACATCCATCTGCTTGAAAACTTTGAGCGGAATTTTATCAAAAAAATAAATGGATGATTGTAAAGAATCCCGGCCGCCTCCCTTTTTCCCAAATATTTTGTGGAAAATAAGTGTTCGAATATTTACGGACCTAGGTGTCTAAAAAAAAATCAATTTATTTTCATCACAGGTGTAGCGTTTATCATCAAACTTTCGTCACTGTAATATCTGAATAAATAATAGAGGGGTTTAGCCTCAATGTTTTAAAAATAACCAAAAAACTAATTTACCATGAAAAAATTCTTTCGTCAACAGTTTACGAAAAATCTTGCAGTCTGGATCATGTTGCCAGTGGTTTTTCTCCTTTCTTCCTGTGAAGATGAGGTCGTTACAACGTATTCCTACAGGACACAGGTACCCGTCCTACTTAAGGTCAACAGCTTTCGGGAAGCGGAAATAGTTATTGAACCGGCTAAACAGCTTGAAAGCCCCGGAAAGATCTACATTTTTGGAGATTTTTTATTTATCAGTGAGCCTGATAAAGGTATCCACATCTTGGACAACACCAATCCTGCCTCTCCGAGAAACCTTAATTTTATCAATATCCCAGGCACCGCGGATTTGGCCATCAACAGCGATGTCCTGTATGCGGACAATTATGTTGACTTATTGGCATTTGACATCTCAGACCCCAGAGACATTAAGCTTATAAAGAGAGAAACCGATGTATTCCCCAATTTATATTCCAATGAGGAGACCGGAACAATTATCATCTATAAAGATACGCTAATTACATCCACAGAAGAGGATATGATGATGGGGCACTGGGGTAGGCCTGCCATCCGGATAGATTTCATGACGGACAGGGCCTTTACCAACTTTTCTAGTGCCAGTAAAAATAGCTCCGGTGGCCAAAGCTATGGTCAAGGGGGATCCATGGCCAGATTTACTTTGCTCAACAATCACCTATACGCCGTAGACGACCACAAGCTTAGGGTATTTGACGTAAACGCTCCCGCTGATCCCAATTTTGTAAAGGAAGTATCATTGGGGTGGGGAATTGAGACCATTTTCCCCTTTGACAACAAATTGTTTATCGGGTCGATGACGGGCATGTTCATTTACGATGCGAGTGATCCGGCAGCTCCAACCCAAATGTCCCATTACGCACACGTCACCGCGTGCGATCCTGTAGTGGTCAACGAAAAGTACGCCTTTGTTACCCTCAGGTCTGGAGTAGCATGCCGCATGGGGGTGGACGAATTGCACATCTTGGACATCCAAAACCCCTACAAACCTATCCTATTGAAATCCTATCCCATGGAAAACCCCCATGGACTGGGTCTTGCCGGCGAACATCTCTACCTCGCAGAAGGCAAGTTTGGACTTAAAAGCTACGATGTCTCTAATGTGATGAGCATCATTCCCGTGGAGCATTTGGCCAATCTTCGATCTGTGGATATTATTCCCGGTCCCAAATCCCTCATCGTGATAGGACCAGACGGTGTATGTCAATTCAATTACACCCAGAAAAACAAGCTTGAAAAATTAAGCTGTATCACTGTTGGCATTCAATAAAGCCGCAAATATGAAACAGCTTTCCTTAGCCACCCTCTTTTCGCTGGTTACTGTTTTCGCCTCATTTGGCCAAAATCTCCCCTATGTAAATCATTTGGAGACTGGCGTGCTGATCGGACAGGTAGACGGCGGAGACAGGGTGAATTTCAGCCTGCAAAGTTTAAATGGGGTAAGAATCAACCGCAATCATGATTTTGGTTTCATCATCGGTTATGACCGATATCCCGGTGCCAATATAGTTCCGTTTGGCATGGGGTGGCGAGGAACCCTGCGGCCAGAAAACAAGGTGTCTCTGTTCGCGGGGTTTGATTTGGGATATGGATCAATGGTATTGGAAAGAAAAACGATTTCCGAATGGAACGAGCATTCCTGGTTTGAAGGAGGGCTGATGATTCATCCAACCGCGGGATTGCAATTTAGAAAAAGAAAATCTTCCACC
>JBBQXZ010000073.1:0-18875 GCA_038209145.1 Cytophagales bacterium
ATCCAATGGGTAGAAATAACCAATACCCGGGGTATGAGCCAATACGCAGATGGGGGCATTGTGGGTACAAAACCCTATGTATCAAGTGCCAATTACATTGATAAAATGAGCAATTATTGCTCAGGTTGTCATTACAACAAAACAAAAAAATTTGGAGACAAGGCCTGTCCTTTCAACAGTCTGTACTGGTCTTTTTATGCCAGAAATAGGGATAAATTGGAAAAGAATCCACGCATTGGGTTTGTTTACCGCACCTTGGACCGCATGAAAGACAGGGGAAAAATCCTTGCCCAAGGGGATGAGTATCTGGCAAACTTGGAAAAACTGTAATCTATACGGCAAATGACTTATATTTGCCGTTAATGAACTTCAGGATATTACTTCTTTTTTTCTTCATGCTTGGCTTTTTAATTTAAGCTATGAACAGGTCCAACAATTGCCCCTTCGAATTAACCCTAAATCATGACAGTTCCTCCTATGCCGTTGTCCGGCTAAACGGTCAGGTATGGATGTGCTACAACCAGAACAATCCCGGCAGCTTTATTAATGGAGAAGAAGCAAGTCGGTTTTTTGACATTTCGGTAAGGCGACTGCGTTATCAAACAGACACCCCTCAATGGCAGCACCAAGCTAACCATGACACTCGGTCAGAACAACATCAACTACCTTACTGCCCGCTCTGGTGAAATCCGTCTGGTTGACTTATTTATCGACCATAAGCTACGCCGGAACCTGACGGTGGGTGGTGGACAGTCTGGCTGGAACGGATTGTTCCGATATGCCTCCCCACATACTGGTAAGATGCTAACCCTGGAAGTAGCCGCTGTGGTGATGCCCACGATCAATCAGACCGACAATATCCTGCGTAAGCTCAGTGCCTACGTGAACGGGTAACGGCAAAAATGGGATTTCCGACTCGTCTTCAGCCGCCCCTATACCCCTTTGGCCAACACCCAAATCGGTCCCGTTTCCAGCTTTTGGTATGTGAAAAGTGGGGTTTTTACGAAAACTGAGTTCGATTGTTTCTTACCCAAGGGGAAAATCAATAAACACCGGTGCAAACCCGTGACAAGGAAATCTAGAATGTTATATTATGGCAGTATTGCCACAGCAATACGGCCACAATTCAATTACTTTCCTTCCACAGTCGGTTTGACTAATAGTCGAAATCAGGTTCAAAATAAATGGTCCTTTCAAATAAAGGGTGGGAAGCAACACACACTCGGTTGGGAGAATTTTATGGTTACGTTTGAAATAATCATATTTTTTTTCATATTGCCAACTCATACAATAAAGTTCATGTAGATGAACCACCCAGATAACAACAAATTCAGTGCAGGCCAAAGGCAAACAAATGACAGTGTTCTTTGGAAGCAATTTAAAGAAGGCAACCACCTTGCCTTTTCTACCCTATACGATTATTATGCCGATATCCTTTACAGGTACGGCTGTACCATTACAGGGGATAAACAACTAGTTGAAGATTCCATTCAGGATATTTTTATATACCTATGGAACAACCGTGAAAAAACCAGTGACATAGTGAACGTCAACTATTACCTTTTAAAGGTAATCAGACATGATTTAATAAACAAGCTAAAAAAGGAATCGGCAAAGGCCAATACCTTAGCGAATAATAAAGGAGAATTTACAGACAAATGCATTTTATCTTATCAGGAGGAGCTTATTAACTACCAGGATGCGGAAAAAATGGAGATTCGTATCAGGCAGTTGGTAAATCTATTAAATGGACGGCAACGCGAAGTTTTATATCTGCGCTTTTTTCAGGAGATGACTTACGAACAAATCGCATCTATCTTGGAAATAGATCTTAAATATACGTATAATATTTTTTCAAAGGCTATTCTTCGGCTAAAGAAACATCTGTCCGAAGGGTTTGATCTATTTGCAGACTGATTTTCTTATTGTTAATAATATCAATCTTTCTCAATAAATTTCACATATTTTTTCCCGTTTATTTACAAATTATGTAATTTTTTATGATTTTTTTCTTGGTGATAGTGGATGAGCCAAGCATTTACAACTCTTATATGTGTAAAGTTTCTGGTAATGAGTTATAAGGAATTCAAGGTTGAAGATTTTGTACAGGATGCCTGGTTTAGGACATGGGTAAATGGAAATGACCCTGATTCCAATGTGTTTTGGGAAAAATGGCTCCTGGAAAATCCCAAAGAACGCAAGAAAATTGAGCAGGCACGCAAAATAGTAAGGTCACTGTCTCATTTGGAAGAGCCAATGCCCATGGATCGTAAGAAAGCAGTTTGGAAAGCCATCAGCGCAAATACGGTCAAACCTTATCACGTTCATAAAAGACCGCATAAAGAGCGGATTAATGAAGAATTGCGCTATTGGTTAAGAGCAACACTAAAGTTAGCTGCGGCATTTTTGTTTATAATGGCCACTGTTTATGTATTTACAGCCATTAGAGACTCGGTTAACGAATTCAAAATGGCTGAAAATAGTAAACCAGACCTATTTCAAAAGGAAACAGCTCTTGGTCAAAGAATTAGTTTCAGGCTTCCAGATGGTAGCTTGGTGTATCTTAATTCCGGCAGCAAAGTCATTTATGAGGTTGGACAGGGTGGTGTTTCAAGGGAGGTTTTTCTCCAGGGAGAAGCTTTTTTCATCGTCAATAAGGACGAAAAACGTCCGTTCAAGGTTTTCGCAAACGCCACCGAAATAACGGCACTTGGAACCGAGTTTAATGTCAAAATTGGAAATGCTGACAGCACTACTGAAATTTCTCTGGTTGAAGGTACGGTTGAAGTTGTAAACTTGGCTTCGGAAAATAAAGATCGGCTTTACTTAAATGAAGGAGAGCGTGCATTTCTAGTTCCGTCAGAAAAAACGATGACTAAATCAATTTTCGACATTGGACTAGTCACCTTCTGGACAAATGGCTTGCTTTTATTTGAAGACACCTCCATACTTACTGTAAAGGAAATTTTGGAGCAATGGTACGGTATACAGATAGTCTTTCAGAACAAACATGAGGCGGATCTCAAAGTAACAGGTCGCTTCGATAACGAATATCTTGGAAATGTTCTACAGAGCTTGAGCTACACGGTTAGGTTCGATTATGAGGTGAAAGACAAAACAGTATATATAAAATTCAAACAACAATAGCTAACTGCCAATGAGATAGAACAAAAGAACTCCAATAAAAAAAATACCGGCAATGTTTCCACATTGCCGGCTCCAAATTTCCTCCCTGAACCACAAATCGATCAAAATTCTGAATTCAGGGATTAATTAAAATTATGTTTTACCATAACAAACCAAAAGTATGAAGAATAAACTTTTACACCAACTGTGGATGTTTACAAAAAACTTTATTTACGGATTTCTTATCCAATGTATGGCATTTACAGCTTTGATGGCCAATGATAGTCATGCTCAATTGAAGAGCATAAATGACGTGATCATCGAAGTAGGTTTTGAACAAGCAACGCTCCGCCAGGTTTTTCAAGTATTGGAAAATGAAACTGGATTTAATTTTGTTTACAGCAATAAAGAATTTAATCAAAACACCCGGATAAATATACCAAGAAAGCAGCAATCTTTATCCGATCTACTTACCGCAATAGCACGGCAGACGGGTTTACAATTTAAGCAGGTAAACAATAACATAAATATCAAGAAATCCAAAACCGATGATGCCCAATCAGGTACAGCCCAGCCTGATGAGAGTTTGCTGAGGATTTTGGTTTCCGGCAAAGTAACTTCCTCAGATGATGGCACAAGTATGCCTGGTGTCAATGTCACGATAAGAGGAACAACGACTGGCACCGTCACCGATGTTGATGGAAATTTTACCCTAGATGTACCGCTGGTTAATTCGGTGTTGGTGTTCAGCTTTGTTGGATATATTTCCGAAGAATTGGTTGTTGGAAATCGTTCCATCATGAATGTTGTATTAGAACCTGACATAACTGCCCTGGGTGAAGTTATTGTGATTGGCTTCGGTGAACGAAGGGTTAAAGATTTAACCGGATCAATTAGTACAGTTGGTGCATCAGCCATAGAAAAAACCAACATGATATCTCCTCAATTTGCCTTACAGGGTAATGCGACAGGAGTTAGGGTAGTTAATGCCAGTGGGGATCCAAATGAAGCTCCAAGAATATTTGTTCGTGGAATAGGCACTTGGAATGGAGACGCTCAACCTCTGTATGTGGTGGATGGACAAATATGGGAGCCTGCCAGAGCAGGAAACCAAGATTTGATTGGCGGAGCCGGCAGAAGTACGCCCCCGAATATTTTTAACCTGATTAACCCCAATGATATTGAGACGATATCCGTGTTAAAGGATGCGTCGGCAGCTGCCATATATGGTAGCCGAGGTGCCAATGGGGTAGTTTTGATTACGACCAAAAAAGGGCAAAAAGGAGAACCAGTGATCGAGTTCAATTCAAATTTCGGCATACAAAGTTCACCAAAATTTGACATGTTGAATACAAATCAGTATGTAGACATTACACGTGAAATGTATGCCAACAATCAAAACCCTGACATCTCAATAGAACAAAATTTGTATGGTAGAAACGACCCAAGTCAGGCGGTTCGGCTTACAAGTTTCAATCCACAATTTGACCCTGAGAGCCCTTATTCTATCAATGATCCTACTACCTATAATTGGCAGAATGACTTGGTTAGGACGAATGCAACCAACCAGTCCTATGATATTAAAGTTTCCGGTGGAACTGATCGGATAGATTATTATGTTTCGGCTGGCTACTTAGACCAACAAGGTATTTTGCTGGGTAATGATTATAAAAGATACACAGGATCCATTAACCTAAATGTAAGGGTAAAAGATTGGTGGAAGATTGGCATCAATTATAAGTACACTAGGCAAGAGGCTGATTTGAATGACCGCGGAAGACTTTCAGATTTTGCCGCAGCGCCACCCTGGCAACCCCTTAAAGATCCTAACAACCAATATGGTTTTTCACAAGTAATCGATCCATTTTTATTTGGAGACACGTGGCAGCCCACGAAAATTTATGGGCAAGGTTCAAGGCCCAACTATTTGGCATTGGGTGAACTTAATTATCAGGGGTTTGATTTGGATAGGAACATGGGGCAATTCTATACGGAGTTTACCCCAATTGAGGGGCTTACCCTACGAGGAAGCTTAAACCTTGACTACACCAAACAAGTAAGGTATGGTGTAAATGCATTTACTAGAGCCAACATATTTTTACCGACAGGAATAAATCCCAGGAATTCAGCACCTAACGCACCTAATAGCTTGGGAAGTTTTGAAAGTAGAGGCAATAACATCATTAATTACCAAACAGACTTTACGATAACTTACGATCGTGTCATTGCTTCGAAGCATCGTATCACCTTAACCGGAGCTGTTCAAGATCAACGTCACTATTTGCACAATGTGAATCTTTCTACCGATAATTTGACCAATCTTCAGGAAAATCCTAAAAGGAATGGATATGGGAATGATTTAAATAACAACAATAGCTTTACCGGTTGGGGGCAGAGATTCTGGTTTGGCTTAGTGGGTCGTATGAACTATATCTATGATTCGAAGTATTACCTTGACATTTCCTATCGTCGTGATGCCAGCAATGGTTTTGCCGAGGATTTCAGATGGGGTAATTTCTACTCGATCTCCGGTGCCTGGAGAATCAGTGACGAAGATTTTATGAGTAATTTGACCTTTATCAATGATTTGAAAATCAGAGGTAGTTGGGGGCAGGCTGGTAATGACCAAGCTGTTGTTGGTAATTATGCTTTTCTATCCGGGGCTAATCTCGGACTCTCGACCTATCGTTGGGGTTCAGGCAATGGTGATCCATTGGGTATTTTGAATTTAGGGGGATTGGTAGCGGATTTCCCAAATCCTTCATTGGCATGGGAAGTTGTAGAAACAACAAACATTGCCGTTGATGCATTATTATGGAATAATAGAATAAATTTCACTGCAGAAGTATTTAATAGAGCCACCAATGGCATATTACAAACTGTAAACTTACCCTTATCCGTAGGTACCAATAACCCGACTTTTAATATTGGTCAATTAGTCAACAGAGGTGTTGATTTATTGGTTGGGTTCAGCGACAAGGTTAATGAGTTTGACTATGGTATTTCTACCAACATTAGTTTTTTGAATAATGAAGTAACTAAGCTCTATCAGGATCAACCGCTTTCCACAGGCTTTGGTAGGGTAGAAATTGGTAGATCTGTAGGCCACCTGTGGGGCTATAAAGTGGGAGGTATATTCCAAAATCAGCAAGAGGTAGATGCCTATTTTGCAGCGTTTGACGAAGAAATTGTAGGTAATCCTGATTTTGTTGGTCCAGGTGATATGTATTTTCAGGACGTACAGGGCAATCCCACGCAAGAAGAGCGTTTCTACAGTGTCATACCCGATGGTAGAATTAATTCTTTTGATCAAACGGAAATTGGAAATACCATTCCAGGTGTTACCTATGGCATAAACTTAAATGCCGGTTGGAAGGGAATTGACTTTTCGATGAATTTCTATGGAGAAGGTAAAATTGACAAGGTAAATTCGGTACGTCAACGATTTGAAGGTATGGGTGGGGCTGGTGCAACCTATTTTGCTACCACACTTAACCGCTGGACGCCCACCAACACCAGTACGGATATGCCAAGAGCCGTAGTGAGTGATCCTGCGGGTAACAACCGATTTTCAGATCGTTGGGTTGAAAGTGCTGCTTTCTTTCGCTTAAACAACTGGCAAATAGGGTATTCACTTCCTGAATCATTTTTGGCACTCACCAAAAATAACATCAGGTCACTAAGGGTTTTTGTAGGTGGGCAAAACAATTTATATATGTTCCGTTGGAGAGGAATTGACCCGGTCAATGATGACTTTCCATTGCCTCGTTCTTTTAACATGGGTATCAGTGCCAGATTTTAATGTATAATATTCAAGGTTGACCATTATGAAAAATCGCACATTAAATTTGATAAAAATGAATAAATATATAATAATGCAGGTCGTTGGCTTGGCCTTTATTTCATCAGGATGTGACCCTGGCCTTGTGGCAGAGCCGCCTTTAGGCAGAACAGAAGCAACTTATTTTACAAATGCGACAGAGTTTAGAACCAAATTGGTGAGTGTATACGCTTCACTGTACGATCATTATCATTTTGCCGCACCATCATTCAACTTCAACGGTTGGATTACCGCAACTTATTTGTTGCCAGGTGATGATTTAACGGAAAATCTCGCAGCCAGAACGTCAGTGGAGTTGTTTGACGGCAGTTTAAATCCAACGAACACACAAATAGGTTTTTCGTTTCAATCATGCTATAAGACCATCTCCCGGGCTAATGTGATTCTTGATAAAGTTAGAACTGTAGATTTTTCTGGATTTGATGATCCGGAAGAAATTGCTATGATGGAAGGGGAAGCGCTATTTTTGAGGGCCTATGCTTACTTTATGCTATTTAATGTTTTTGGTGGTGTGCCTGTGGTGACCCAGAGAATACAACTGGAATCAGAAACAAATACACCCCGCAGTACACCGAATGAAGTGATTACCCAGGCAATTGATGATGCACGGGCCGCAATAGCTTTCGTACCAGAAAACTGGCCCCAAAATTATGCGGGGAGAGTAACTAAAAATTCGGCACGGGGATTATTGGCCAAAGCCTTGGTATATAGGGCAAATTACAATAATGATGACTCGCCGGATTTGCAAGATGCATTAGCCGTATTCAATACCATCACAGCTGTATTGGTACCTGGTTTTATAGATAACTTTAATTCCTTTACAGAGAACAATTCAGAATCCTTGTATGAAATTCAGGCGGGGCAGGGAAGTGCTCAAAATAACCTGATTCTTCACAATGACGGTGCTTGGCGCGGAGTTGAAAACCTCAGTGTATACAGGGGATATATGATGGAATTTGGCGGAAGGGGCGATTTTAATGATGCTTCTGCTACCAAATTTTTTCTTACCGATAAGTTGCGGAATGCTTTTGGTGATGACCCTCGGCTTAGTGCATTTTCTAATCCTAATGATGGTTTTGGCGGACGAATTTTTCAGAAATACAACAAGCCTGATGGCGTGAATCAACTTACTCCACCTCATGGCGGTTCGGCCAACAACGAGCGCGTTTTAAGGTATGCCGATCTTAAGCTGCTGGCTGCGGAAGCTGCGCTTAAAACTGGCAATGCCCCTGCGGCGATTGGTCATATCAATGATGTGCGCACCCGCGCCAGAAATTGGGGAAACGAATCAGGTTATGGGGATGGCATTAATCCTGTCAATCATCCAACAGGTGAAAGCAATGTAGCCACCGTAATGCAGTGGATCATGGACGAACGGTTTGTAGAATTGGCAGGTGAAGCACAACGTTGGTGGGATCTAAAGCGCTGGCATGCTTCAGGCAATATGAACCTGACTGGCTGGAACGGTGGTGAGGCCAACTTTAGCTCAGCATTGGCCTCTCCTGTACAGTTTGATGTCAACAAACACCTTGTTTTCCCGATACCCCAATCCGAAATAGAAAGGAATTCAGCCATATCAGAGAATAACCCCGGATACTAGCTGATTATTTATTTTGCGAACCATTTTTCCTAAAAATGGTTCGCAATTTCATCGAATATTGGCGTTTTTGAACTCTCAAAAGCTCTTATAATTCGAGTATAGCAAATCTAATCTTAGAACACATCAATTCATCAAAACCCTTTTCCTATTATGCACAGAATTATCATTTTAATGCTTGCAGGAATCCTGATTGTACCTGCTTCGCCTGCTTTAGCGCAAGCCGATGAAGATTTGCTGAAACTTTATGCCGGTCTCAGGGTGGCCGATGTGTCGGATGGCATGGACAAAATAGGACATTACGACATCGGCTTAATGGAACAAGAAATATTGCCCCTTTGGAAAGATGTAGATGATTTTACACATCAGTTTGTAGGGATTGCTTTTACGGTTCGATATGTACCTTCGCAAAATCCCAGACTTGGCCCTGATGTGGAGCGCAGTAAATACAACTATTGGCGCGACATGTGGTACACCCACGATAGTGCGGAGCCTTTTAGGACCGAAATAAAAAAGGGACACGTAATTATGGTTGATAGCCAAGGTGATGGAGACACAGGTAGTTGGGGTTCTAATAACACCTTGATTTTTAAAACTTCTGGTGCTGTAGGTATGGTAACTTCAGGAGGTATCCGAGATATCGATGAAATTACGAAACAAAACATTCCGGTTTATACCAACATCCTAAAACGCGGAAGGGGTATAAGGCCCGGGAGAAACGAGTTGGAATCTTTTAACAAACCGGTGGTAATTGGCGGTGTGCTTATTTACCCTGGCGATGTGGTAGTGGCTGATGGAGATGGTGTCATTGTGGTTCCAAGGGCAAAAGCGGTTGATGTGGCCATTGCTGCGCGTGAAGAGCTGGAATTGGATAAAGCCGAACGGAAGAAGCTATATGAAAAACTTGGAATGGATCCGGATTTTACCATTGAATAAGCACAATTCTTATGTGGAAGTTTATCATCATCATGACAGGATTTGTATGCCTTTTTTCTACTGCCAAAGGCCAGTATTTTCAAGATTTCAATGAAAGTAAAACTGATTTTGCAGAAAATAACATGCCTGGTTGGGCCACCAGAACGGGCGATGGTGAAATTACATTCAATCAACGCTTTACGGGTAATTCTGTAGTTTTAAAAATTGACCCGCAAAAAGATATCCAAAATATTTGGTATGCATTTATGCACCGGGACATTTCGGCTTCGATAGATATAGACCAACTGCTTACGCCTGAATATGAGTTGCGGATGGAGGCTCGGGTTAAAATCAGCCATGGACCAAAAAGAATTAACATGTATTTGTCTGAATTGGGAAATGGCGGCTACCTGCGGGAGTTTGATATACCCGAAGCCGAAAAATGGCATACGATAAGCATGGTTACCGAAAGATTTCAACCCAGAAAAGGAAAGCCACTTATGACCCAGATTTCGTTGATGGATTGGGGCATATCTTCCATTTATACCTTGGAAGTAGATTACATAAAAGTTGATCTAGTAAATAAAAATCAAGCTCATCCAGCATTTGGACTTCCATTAATTTATCGGCCTCCAATTGAGGCCTCGGATGCTTTTGACAAAGTATATGTAGCAACAAAAAATGTTTCTCTAGATAGTCTATGGCCGGACCTTAACATGAATTCACTCCTCAATGCCGAAGATTCTACCAAACTATTACATCTTAATACCAGCGGTTTTACCCTGCTGGCATGGGATTTTTCTTCACTTTCAGCTCATGAAATAGCCACAGTCGGTTCGGGTCAACTTGAGATTTATACCCATCAAATCAGCCGCCTGGCTGATAGTCCAAAAGATTTTGGTGAATTAAGGATTTGTGAAATCTATGGGGACATGCAAGATTGGGATGCTGATTCATTCTGTTACAATCAATTTGTTGGGGATAATAAGCTCGAAAACAAAATAAATACGCAAACCATAATAGACACAAAAATGCAAGCAAAGAAGGGAGCAAAAACCGTCGTAACGATTTCGAAACCGGTGATGGATCGGCTTTTATCTGGAAAAACAAAAGGCCTGGCCATCATGCCCTTGGGCTACATTTCCGCCTCTTTTTACACCAATGACTTTCCCGATAAAGCCCCTGTACTACGGTTGCATCTAGCTAATTAAACGGCCCAATCGCTCATGAAAAAAATATATTCCCAACTATTAGGTGCCTTACAGATCCTACTAATTTACTCGGCTTGCCAACGGTTACCAGTTGAGACTCAAAAAGCAGATTGGTTTCCATTTCAACCTCAGGATTATTACCAAAGCAATAACCTGGATCTCAGCCACTGGCTTGACGCGCCTGCTGGAAAACATGGATTTGTGCAAATGGAAGGGAAAGACCTTGTCTTCGAAAATGGGCAGCAGATCAAATTTTGGGGAACCAACATCAATGGCAGCAATCCTTTTTCCTTACCTGAAAAGGCCAATGAATGGGCCCATTTTTTGGGAAAATATGGCATCAATGGGGTGCGATTTCACAAATTTACATGGGATGCCACGGATGGTATACATTCAACACAACTTACGTCCGAAAAATGGAAGAATTTTGATTATTTCAGCAATACCCTAAGGGAGAAGGGAATTTACTATGGTTGGTCAGCTATTTACGGACATCGGGTCATGCCGGCAGACAGCACCCGGCTTTTGGCTTTCAGCGAAGTAGCAGATACGGACTTCCCCTGGGCTCACCTCAATGGCTCGACCGCATCATTGGTCAATTTTGCAGAAGACTTGCAAACGCTGAATATAGAGCTTACGGTAAATATGCTCAACCATGTAAATCCGCATACAGGCCTGAAATATGCAGAAGATCCTGCCTTGGCATTCGTTGAGTTCCAAAACGAGGACAATATATTTTGGGGTGCCATTGAAAGAACGCTGGAACAAACACCCACCTACAGGGCACTGCTTTGCCGAAAATTTTCAGATTGGCTGCAGGCAAAATATGAAACGCAAGCAAAATTGGAACTCGCCTGGCATAAGGAAGGAATCGCCGAAGGGGAACGGCTAAGCGAAAAGAATTTCTACCCCAACCCCAATCACGGCTTTTTTAGCCGTGATTATCAACTGGCAATAACTGAAAACAGGCCTGTAAAGCAACATGTGGCTGATAAGCTAAATTTCCTTTTTGAGGAGCAGGCTAAGTTTTATACCAAATTTCTGGAGGCAGTGAGAGCTACCGGCTACAAAGGCACCATCGTTGGCAGTTGCTGGCAAGCGGGAACCGGCCTTTCGCACTTGTATAATCTGTATGCCGATTACCAGGTGGGAATGATCGACCGGCACAATTACTTTGGCGGTGGCAACGGGCACAATCTGAAAACAGGAAAAATGAACAATGCCTCGATGTTATCTGAGATTGGCTCCGGTTTATTTGGTACAGGTTTGCAGCAGGTAAGCGACAGACCCTTTGCCATTTCAGAATGGATGAGTCTGATCCCTTCTGAGTGGACTGCTGAAAGCGCGCCTATTATAGCTGTCTACGGCATGGGACTTCATGGCTGGGATGCTTCATTTAGCTTTGCTATCGATCAACCAACGTATACACCCACCATTCAAACACCACCTTGGGGCGGTGTTTACAACGTTACCTCGCCTACGCAACTGGCATTGTACCCGGCACTTGCCATGATGATTTACCGCAAAGACATTCAGGAAGGTGAAACGATTGTAGATCGAAAAGTAAATTTCGATGCTTTGGAGTCTGGAGTACGTGTTTTCGATGAGCGGGTGATCCAGGATTACGACCGGAAAGCTTTTAAAGGTAGTTTTCCCCTAGAAGCCATGGCCGCCGGCAAAGTTACCCTCACATTTACCGAAGACAACGTGGCTGATGAAATGGTCACTTTGGATCCGTTCAAAAAAGACAATGGCATTGCTTCTAACACGGGTCAATTGTATTGGACTGAGGAAAACAACGGCCATTTTACCATCAATAGTGACGGTACAAAAGGCTTGGTAGGTTTTGCCAAAGGCAAAAAGATTGATCTTGATACCTACAGCATTACAACTAGCAATGAATTTGCCATTATTCTGCTGAGCAGTATGGATTCCTCCAAGGGACTGGAAGAAACTGACCGCATGTTAGTCACCACCATGGCCCGCGCAAAGAATTCAGGAATGGAATATAATGAGGATAAAACCGAATTGCTGGTGGTGGGCGAGGCCCCGGTGTTGGTTGAGCCAGTAAATCTGGAACTCACGCTTCCTGAAGGCCGCAAGTTTGACGTACATATTCTCGACCATGTAGGCAATAGAACCGGAAAAATGCTGAAGACCCATGGCAGCACCGTACTAATCAGTGGGGGAGAAACAAAAGCCATTTATTATGAGGTTGTTTTTAAGTAACCTTTTGAAGGTAACCTGTTTTTCAACCTATGGCCAGCATCCTAAGGAGAGGTAGAACGGATGAATCCAGGGAGTTTCAATGCGAATAGTCTTGGACCCATGCATTTCTAATCAATAAATCTTGATTGAAGCGATTCCAATAAAAAAACACCTTATATCACTTATGTCCATACCAATCTTACATAGTAAAGATTTATCCCCTCTTGTTTCAAACCAATCAGGTACATTATCAGCAAAGTAAAAACCAAGTTGAGAGATCCGGTATTATGGCGGTGCCGGTGAAGTAAGTTCAGGAAAACGTCCCGCACTGGTTTTCGGCTGGAGTGGGGAAGGGGAATGTTTTTTGGTACCTCGGAATCTGATGTTTAAAAATATTCAATAGTACGTTTAAACTTTCTTAACAAAAATCCAATAACACTTTGAATAAGGCTTGCAAATATCCTTAATTTGTCAATTCATTGTTCGCTCCAAGCTTTCCAAACAAGGTCAACCCAGCGTTATTGTTGTCCATTACACTCGGAAATATTTATTTAAAATCGCTTATAAACAGTGCTAAATCTTACTTACTACAGTGCCTTGATAAAAACCAAAATTACGCTCCTATTTTTCCTATTGGGTATATTATCTGTTCAATCGGTACACGCTCAATTTAGGGAATTCCAAGCCATTTGGGAAGAGCAGCGGGATACCAGCCGTTTCAGTTTTCGTACAATGGATTACCTGAAAATTACCGATGAAGAATTTATGAAGATCTACGATGCCCAGCCTAGCTTTGGCATGTTTCATGACAATTACTTTATTACAGGTGTACCGACAAACAAAGAAATTAACAATCAATCGGCAGATGCTAAATACCAAATAAGTATCAGCCAACGTCTCAGCAAATCAAGATTTCCTTTTAAATCTACTTTGTTGCTTACCTACACCCAGAAATCATTTTGGGATATTTACCAAAACTCGTCACCTTTTGCAGACAATAATTACAATCCCGGGCTGACCCTGGTAAGGCCTGTGCTAAGCAATCAGCAGTTGAAAGGTGTTGCTGCGCTTTCGTTCGAGCATGAGTCTAACGGATTGGATTCTATTTATTCCCGAAGTTGGAATTTCATCACATTTTCAGGGGTGTAATTTTACAATACCAATATCTCGGTGCAGGCCAAAATATGGACAGGTATTTTAAGTGATGAAAACAAGGATCTGTTTCAGTACAGGGGCAATGGCCTGGTCGCATTGAATTACCGGAGTTATAAGGATATATTTTAGGTAACTTTAGTCCTGAATCCTACCCAAAAAATCAGTGCTGTCAATACCATTCTTGAACTAAACTTTAAGCCCGTAGAGACCGCTAACCAATACCTTTTTCTTCAGTGGTACAATGGTTATGGAGAAAATCTTTTCGACTATAACCATTATACTTCTATGGTCAGGTTTGGACTATGCATTAAACCTGCCATTCGCAGTTTTTATTGAAATCAATTCCATGGGGATATACCTTTAAAATTGAGATATGCAACTAAGCCGTTTTAAATATTGTTGCCTATTCAAAACGATTTGTAAAATACCCCTTATGCTTATTTTTAACAATAACAAACCAAAATAAAGATGAAAAGATTTGATAAAAAAACCGTGGTAATTACCGGAGGTTCAGGATCAATTGGTAAGATTACGGCTGCAAAATTTTTAAAGGAGGGTGCCAATATCGTATTGGTGGATCTCGATCAAGAGGCTTTGGAAGAGGCTAAAAAAGAGCTGGGTGAAGGAAATGAGGTGTTAATTGTGAAGGCTGATGTAACGAGCGAAAAGGATACTAAAAACTTTGTACAAAAAGCCAAAGAAACCTTTGGCGGTATAGATATTCTCTTTGCCAATGCCGGAATAGAAGGAACAGTAAAGCCGATTGTTGAATATGATAATGATGAATTTGACAAAGTGATGCAGGTCAATGTCAAAGGGGTATTCCTGTCCATCAAACATGTTATTCCCGCTCTGAAAGCAGCCGGTGGTGGAAGCATTGTTATTTCTTCATCAGTGGCAGGGCTGCAGGGCACACCAAATACGGTGGCCTATGTTACTTCCAAACATGCATTGGTAGGTTTGATGCGCACCGCAGCGAAGGAGCTTGCCAAAGACGGTATTCGTGTCAACACCATCAATCCATCGCCGGTGGACAACCGAATGATGCGATCATTGGAAGAGGGTTTTGCACCGGGCCAAGCTGCAGAAGCCAAAAAGAGTTTTGAGCAAACCATCCCCATGGGCCGATATGCCACACCTGAAGAAGTTGCCGATCTTGTGCTGTTTTTGGCAGGTGATGAAAGTAAGTTTATC
This sequence comes from Cytophagales bacterium, assembly GCA_038209145.1. Classification (GTDB taxonomy): domain Bacteria; phylum Bacteroidota; class Bacteroidia; order Cytophagales; family Cyclobacteriaceae; genus Lunatibacter. Next base: position 15,248 of record JBBQXZ010000073.1, read on the forward strand.
ACAGGTACGACGAATCCTATTGATGGTGGTTTGACCGCTTAAATCTGAAACATAAAATTAGGCATTCTATTTCGTGATGAAATTGCTTCAAATTGAGTCACCACGAAGCCTGTTGCATAATTCCATCTAACTCAGTTAAGATTTGCAGGTATTCTTTGTTAAATTTTTCCCGTTAAATCAGGCTTTTGGAATTACTTATATGGATTTTCAAGGATAAAGAGGTCATTTTTTTTTCTTAGCTCTTTGGCGGGAAAACATTTGCGATATCAAAGGAGTAGACCAATTCAATTTTGGCCATCGCCCTGGGCAGCTATATACAGCCCATTATCATCATGCTTGCCATTTCCTTTGGGGTTGTGGTCGCATTAACAGGGCATATTCTTATGGGCTATGACCTTTCACTGGTAAGCCTGATGGGCGTAATTGCCCTTTCTGGAGTAGTAGTAAAAGACGCCCTGATCGTGATCGATTATGCCAACAAACACCGGGAAAATGCCAATGCCTATGAAGCCATTCACGAGTCGGGGTGCGCCGTTTCCGGCCCATCGTACCAAAGACCCTGACTACCTTCGGTGGATTGACACCCATTATTCTGGAAACTTCCAGTCAGGCTTCCCAATTGATACCCATGGCCATTTCGCTGGGTTTTGGTATCATTTTCGCTACAGGGCCATTATTTTGGTGATTGTCCCTTGCCTCTACATGATCTTTGAGGACCTGGCGCAGGCTGTCAAACCCCAGGATGAACAGAAAATATCGGCATGAAAAATAAAAAATTTATGTACATTCGGTCAAATTAATAAGAACCATGAAACAAAACCTTCGTCTGTTATTGTTCCTGCTTTTGCTGGGTAGTCCAATGTTACTTGAAGCTCAGGTAGTGGATCAGGATGTGCATCGCGTCATTTTTCAGGTCACCAAAGGTGAACCTGCAGATCAGCAGCAGGTGATCGGTCAGCTTAACAATATTCTACGGGCCTTGCCAAAGGCCGAAATAGAAGTTATCTGCCACGGAACGTCGCTCCCATTAGTACTTGAAGCCCAAAGCGATGTTAAGGATGGTATCACGGATCTGCAAAACAGAGGGGTGGTATTTGCTGCCTGTGAAAATACCATGCAAAAGGCCAAGGCCAGCAAAGAAGATTTGATTTCCGGCGTGATTACCGTTCCTTCGGCACTGGCGGAAATCATAATAAAGCAGGAGCAGGGATGGGCCTTAATCAAGGCAGGCAATTAATTAATTGAGAAAATTTTCGTTCCAACGGGTCAGGACAAAGTGCCAAAGCATTTCGGCGGCCTGTGCCGATTTTCCTGGGTATCCTAATCGAGGTCGTTTCTTTTAAAAATCAGACCGGGCCGACAACCATTGCCACGCAACTAGGTCAGCCTTCCCTGTTTTTAAAAGACAGGCTTGCCCTAAAAGGGCTAAATGTATAAGAAAAATCCGTCGGTGATTTGACCAGACAGGTGGAATAGGCTTTGAGTTTCATGCTTCGGGTTAAAGTATATTGCATTAAATATAGGTGGGGATAATTTCATCCTCCAGAACAATCAGCATGTACTTATCCCATAAAAAAGGCGCTTCATTTGAAATAATTTTTTACATTCAATGTTTAATTTCTCATTTGAAAATAAGACTACCAAAATAACCTAAAAAAAACGCAAAATGAAACGTACCATAAGCTCTATTTTAGTATTATTTATTGTTTTAAACAGTTTTGGCAATGGCCTTACTGAAATCCAATTGGCCAACCCATTTATGGGTATGTGGGGCTTGGAGATAGAAGGAGGAGGTGTAGGATGGCTTCACGTAAATGAAGACGCGGGTTTTCTTGACGCAGAGCTTCTGTGGATCGGTGGAAGCGTTTTGCCAGTATCCAATGTTTACCTTGCCGACGAAAACACCCTTGTGGTCACCAGGACAACCATCTCCAAGAAAAGTGAAGACCGAAACCATACCATTACCCATACCCTTAGAATAAAGAAAACAGGAGACTCCCTGAAAGGAACCATGTCTGGTCCTGGAAGAACTGGAGAATCCATGGCCAATTTTACAGGCAAACGTATGCCTTCCATGCCAAATAAACCTGACCTATCAAAAGTCACCTACGGAAAACCGTTAGCCTTATTTAATGGAAAAGACATGACAGGTTGGGAATTGATTAATCCCAATCAAAAGAATGGCTTTAAAGTAATGAACGGAACCCTCGTGAATGATCCGGTACAACCTGAAAATGGAAAGCATATTTCCTATGGAAATATTCGTACCCAACAAGAATTCAATGATTTCAATATTAAACTTGAAGTAAACGTACCGGAAGGAAATAATAGTGGGGTATATCTTCGGGGAATTTATGAAATACAAGTGGTAGATTCTTATGGAAAACCTTTGGATTCACACAATATGGGGGCTTTATATAGTCGAGTTGAACCAGGTGAGGCGGCAGAGAAACCCGCGGGAGAATGGCAATCTATGGACATTACCTTGGTTGACCGACATGTCACAGTAATTTTAAATGGTAAAAAAATCATTGACAACCAGCCTGCTTGGGGCCCCACAGGTGGTGCCATGAGTGCAGATGTACTAGCATCCGGACCGATATTTCTGCAGGGAGATCATGGCAATGTATCCTATCGGAACATCGTTTTGACACCCGTGAAATGATTAATAAAATAATCAATCCCCGTACTAAACGATTGCCAAACAAAAAACTACCAACACCCTGGTCTAATATAGGCCGGGGTTCTTTTATACTATGGCCTGAAGATTTTTTAAGTCACTTTTATGCTGCCATCATTTGATTTTCGAATCCCGATTTCAGGCTAAAAAAGAGTAGGTCTCCTGTAACCCGAAATACGCAACCAATAAGAAATAAAATCTTCCAGTTCTTGGTGATGTGGCTAAAAATTGAAGACCTTGCATTTTTTTAGGAAACGCCTTGTTGGTTTGTTAATAGTATAGCGAAAAATTAATAAAGAATATGGAGGATTTCTATCCAGACCAAAGATGGTCAAGCGTGGGTGAGCCTGAGTTGGGAGTAGGTGTTGTTGTTGAAACAAGTAAAAATCGTGTACAAGTACATTTCCCTGCCGCAGGTGAGACGCGACAGTATGCATTAGCCAGCGCGCCATTGCGAAGAGTTGTTTTTAAGCCTGGAGATACCGTTCTGGATAAAAATAACCACCCCCTAGTTATTGAGGGTGTGCAAGAGAATGGTGATTTGATTTTATACATAGGGAGAGAAAGAACCTTATCAGAGGCGGACCTGGGTGATGTATCGGTAAAGCATGGGGTAGATGATCGACTCCTTATGGGTGATGTAGTAACACCTGAGGTATTTGCTTTAAGACGAAAAACTTTGTCTTACGATCATATGCGTAGAATCTCGCCTGTCAATGGATTTGTAGGTGGACGTATAGATCTGATTCCTCATCAATTGTATATCGCACATGAGGTAAGTGCTCGGTATGCACCGCGTGTGTTACTTTCCGATCAGGTAGGACTTGGCAAGACCATTGAAGCCTGTTTGATCATGCATCGTTTGTTGTTAAGTGGTCAGGTATCACGTATCTTAATATTGGTTCCTGAATCTTTAATTCATCAGTGGTTTGTTGAAATGCTCAGGCG
>JBBQXZ010000074.1:0-18830 GCA_038209145.1 Cytophagales bacterium
CTCCTGGCAGAAATCAATTTTAGATTCCATTGTTCGGCGGAGTTCTTGAGCAATTTGGTAATTTTATAAACTGATTGTCACATATTAAAAACTTTTATCTAAAAATCATGCTAAGAAGACCCAGAAGAAACAGAAAATCCGCCGTCATCCGCGGAATGGTGGAAGAAACCCGACTTTCGGTAAAGGATTTTATTTTTCCCTTGTTTTTGATCGAAGGGAACAAGCAACAGGTAGAGGTTTCCTCTATGCCGGGAATTTTCAGGTATTCAACAGACCTAATCCTCCGTGAGATCGAGTCTTGCATGAAGTTGGGGATTATGGCATTTGATATTTTCCCAGCCTATCCCGAAAGCAAAAAAGACAAAACCGCGACAGAAAGTTACAACCCTGAAACCTTTTACCTTCAAGCTATATCGGCTGTAAAAAGAACTTTTCCTGAAGCTTGCGTCATGACAGATGTTGCCATGGATCCATATAGCTCCGATGGTCACGACGGTCTGGTAAGGGATGGAAAAATTCTCAATGACGAGACGTTGGAGATATTGGGGAAGATGACGTTGGCGCAGGCTAGAGCAGGGGCGGATATCATTGGTCCTTCCGACATGATGGACGGAAGGGTAGGATTTCTGAGAAATGTGTTGGAAACCAACGGGTTTCAGGAAGTATCGATTATGTCGTATACGGCTAAATATGCGAGTGCTTTCTACAATCCATTCAGAGATGCCTTGGACTCGGCACCAAAGTCGGGAGACAAAAAAACCTATCAAATGGATCCTGCCAATGCGAATGAGGCATTGATAGAGGCGGATTTGGATGTGAAAGAAGGGGCTGATTTTTTGATGGTTAAGCCTGCTTTAGCCTATTTGGATATAATTAAACTTCTTAAAGACAATTATCAGGTCCCCATAGCGGCCTACAACGTCAGTGGGGAATACGCCATGATAAAAGCCTCGGCTGAAAAGGGTTGGCTAGATGGAGAAAGGGCTATGCTTGAGAGTTTGCTAAGCATCAAGCGGGCTGGTGCCAATGTTATTTTGAGCTATTTTGCCAAAGAATTCGCAACCCTAACGAAGTGAAATAATTTCGGTTCCGCCGGTATCTCGATCGTAAATATTGAGCTAACCGTTTAATGTTTAAAATCAAAAAGCTGCTTTAGAAGATCTAAAGCAGCTTTTTTTAAGTAAGTTGAAAATCCCAACCAAAGGTTAGAAATTAAACCCGGTCGTTAATTTGAAGAAAGAGTCTCTGCCTTCTACCAAATCCGCTCCACCTGAAAATCTTACGAATGCCTTTCCATTGGGATCTGAAAATTGAACGTAGGGGCCAAGCCACTGATATACGACTCTTGGATCAACAGCTGAACCACCAGCAAGATCCAGTTGCTCATAGTGTGCGCCCAAAGAAAAGAAGCTGGATGCTTTTATTCCAAAATTCGCCCAATAGTGAAGATAAGCATGTGTAGAACCATTCAATGGCGCCTCATCCCTTACTGGCGTGTAATAACCCATATAGAATTCTCCTTCCACTAATTTCTTATCGAGTCCCACTACAATATTGGGAACGATACCTTCACCAAATACCGCAGGTCCAGCAGTAGCTGAGGACAATAAGCTTCCGCCCAATATGCCTATTGAAGGATTGATGTTTACCCCATCGGCTACGGTAAAGTCCATACCTACTCCAAACTCGGTCCAGTTTCCCCAGTCATCGCCGGTTCCTCCGGACCATAATATACCATAAAAGGTAAAGGCAGAAGTTTCCGTAAGACTGTACGATCCCGTGAAGTACGGATAAAAGCCGAAGAATTGATCCGAATTCAAGGTGACTGTGAAATCAAACTTGTCATCTGTTTGGGAAAATGCGGGAGAGGCCGCCAGTAAGAGAATCATGGTCAATGCCACTACTGCCTTTGAAAATGCTGAATTGTCGATTTTTCTCATTTTTGATTGATTTAGGTTGTTTTTAAACGGTGACTAGATTCAAAATTTTATTCGTAATTAACTAGGTTTTATTTAATGGCTCAATATTAATGGATATTTATCATTTTTGCAAAATTTTACGGTTTTTAAGTAATTTTTTTTACCTATAACTAATTTAAATCTAGTAATCAGAAATTAATCGGGTTTTTATTAAATCCTAAATCTGAACAAATTTGTTTACTTATCTTTATTTTTATAATTGTTTTAAAAATAAAACAGAATTTAATTTTATTTTATATCATTTTTTTAAAATTTTATAAAACAGATAAACATCCTTTATTTTTACCCTGATTTCAAATTTTATCTGTATGTGAATAGAAACCCATAAAAAAAGCCACTCGGAAAATTCCGAGTGGCTTTTTTTATGGGTTTGTTGGGAGAATTACAAGTCTTCCTCGCGCTCTAACATCAAAATAGCATTTTGGGGCACGATATAATACTTTTCTCCTTCAAATATAACCTCATAGGCCCCGTTTAAAAGGAATACAGCTAAATCTCCTTCCTTTGCCTGCAAGGGAATATATTTTATATTTTCGCTTTGATCCTTCCATGGTTCATCGTCTTCCATGGGCAAAGGGATGGGATATCCAGGACCCGCTTTAATGATATATCCTTGCTGAACCCTTTCTTTTTCCTGTACTCCCGGAGGAAGGTATAATCCGCTGGTGGTTTTTTGGTTCGGCTTTTTTAGCTTTATCAGCAATCTATCACCCACGATGATTATTTTTTTTAGTTTATTTTCCGAAGTAATTTGCATGATTCAGGTATTAGTTCTTATTGATTTGGTCAGATGATAAATTCAGATTCTGCGGCCTGAGTAGCAAATGTTTTTTTGTGAAAGCCAAAACACCCTGGTGGGCAAAAAGAAAGGCATCCCTTAAAAGGGACGCCGTTTCTTTATTTTCCCAAAGAGAATGGTTTATTTTTTATCTTCCTCATTGACTTCTTCATAGTCTACGTCAGAGACGCTGTCTCCTGGAGAAGCGGCTCCATTACCTGAAGCTTCTGGCCCCGGGCCTTCGGTTTGTGCACCAGAATCACCTTGGGAAGCACTGTAGATTTCTTGGGAAGCTGCCGCCCATGCCGCATTCAAGCCTTCAATAGCGACATCTATACCCGCCAAATTCTGAGACTGATGAGCCGACTTTAGCGTGTCCAATGCGGAATTGATTGCGGTTTTGTTTCCTTCAGAAAGCTTATCTCCATATTCCTTGAGCTGCTTTTCTGTTTGGAAGATTTGACCGTCAGCCTGATTGAGCTTATCAATTTTTTCCTTTTCCGCCTTATCGGTTACTGCATTGGCCTCTGCCTCTTTCTTCATTCGATCTATCTCTTCCTGGGAAAGTCCTGATGAAGCTTCGATTTTAATTTTCTGTTCTTTGCCTGTACCTTTATCCTTCGCCGATACGCTCAGGATACCATTTGCATCAATATCGAAGGTAACCTCAATCTGGGGAACACCTCTGGGTGAAGGCGGAATATCCGTCAACTGAAACCTTCCGATACTGCGATTGTCCTTGGCCATGGATCGTTCGCCTTGCAGTACATGGATGTCCACTGCGGGCTGACTGTCTGAAGCGGTGGAAAATACCTCAGATTTCTTGGTCGGTATAGTGGTATTGGATTCAATCAATTTTGTCATCACACCTCCCATGGTTTCTATACCCAAAGAAAGGGGAGTGACATCCAATAAGAGCACATCTTTCACCTCGCCGGTAAGTACACCGCCTTGGATCGCTGCTCCAATGGCCACCACCTCATCAGGATTTACTCCTTTGGAAGGTTTTTTGCCGAAGAATTTCTCCACTTCCTCCTGAATTTTGGGAATTCGTGTGGACCCGCCTACCAAGATTACCTCATCGATATCCGAGGGAGACAAGCCTGCGTCTTTCATGGCCTTTTTGACAGGATCCAGTGATCTTTTGATCAGGGATTCAGAAAGCTGCTCAAATTTGGATCTTGACAAAGTCCTTACCAAATGTTTAGGGCCTGATTGTGTTGCTGTAATATAAGGTAGATTAATCTCGGTACTGGCCGAACTTGACAATTCGATCTTAGCTTTTTCTGATGCTTCTTTTAATCTTTGAAGTGCCATCGGGTCATTTCTGAGATCCATTTGCTCTTCAGCTTTAAATTCATCCGCAAGCCAGTTTATGATTACCTGATCAAAGTCATCACCTCCCAGGTTGACATCACCATTGGTTGATTTTACTTCAAACACCCCATCACCAAGCTCCAAAACGGAAATATCAAATGTACCTCCCCCCAAATCATAGACCGCTATTTTCATGTCACGGTTTTTCTTGTCCAAGCCATAAGCCAAGGCTGCGGCTGTAGGCTCATTGATGATACGTTTGACATCCAATCCGGCTATTTGTCCAGCTTCTTTGGTTGCCTGTCGCTCGGCATCGTTAAAATAGGCGGGCACGGTAATTACAGCTTCCGTCACCTCTTGTCCCAAAAAATCCTCAGCAGTGGATTTCATTTTCTGAAGGATCATGGCGGATATTTCTTGGGGAGTATAGGTCCGATCCCCAATTCTCACAACCACCGTATCGTTGGTGCCTTTATCTACCTTATAGGATATGTGCTTTTTCTCAGCGGATAAGCCTGAGAAGTTTTTTCCCATAAAACGTTTTACCGAGGAAACTGTATTCGTTGGATTGGTAATGGCCTGCCTTTTGGCTGGGTCACCTACTTTCCTTTCTCCGTTTCCGTTGTCCAAAAAGGCAACTATAGAAGGTGTTGTCCTTCTACCTTCACTGTTTTGAATTACTACGGGTTCACTCCCTTCCATTACGGCAACACAAGAGTTGGTTGTACCCAAGTCAATACCAATAATCTTTCCCATAATTATATATTTTTTAGATTTTTGTTACGATTTCTTATCGACAGAGGTTATTAACAACCAATGTGCCAAGTAAAATACGATCAATTTTCGTGTCAGATTGTCACAATAAGTGACAGGAATGTCCTATTATTGACAGTACAATTTGGTAATTTTGCCAAATCTGGACAATTCTTTTCTTCAGGTAAGAGAAGGTTGCCCAAATAGATTCTTAAGGGTTGTTCATTTGGAAATCAACCCAATGTGGCTTAACATCATTAACCGACTCATGATCAAACTGTCAGAATTACACATTTATCCGATCAAATCACTGGGAGGAATTCGGGTAGATCAATCCCGTGTGCTAAAGCCGGGACTGGAATACGACCGCAGGTGGATGCTTGTTGATCCTCAGGGAAATTTCCTGAGTCAACGCAACGTTCCCAAAATGGCATTGCTGGCGGTTGGTTGGAATAGTGGGGAGTTTATAATTATAGACAAATTAAATCCAAAAGACGGTATCCCATTACCCCTTCAACAACAAAGAGAATCAATCAAAAAAGTCCGGATCTGGGACGATGAGGTTGACGCAATACCGGTCGATCCGGCTATCAGTAAATGGTTACAAAAAAAGCTGCATATCCCTTGTGAACTCGTATATATGCCTGCGTCCACCATCCGTCCGATTGATGAGAAATATGCCGTATCGGACGAATCTGTCAGCTTTGCTGATGCCATGCCCTACCTGCTGATATCGCAAGCATCCTTGGACAATCTGAATAGCAGACTGGCAACCCCAATTCCCATGGACAGATTTCGGCCAAATTTGGTTATTTCAGGTACCGAGCCCTTCGAAGAAGATTTGTGGGACAGTGTACAGATTGGATCGGTGCGTTTTAAGGTAACCAAGCCGTGTGCCCGCTGCGTCATGACCACAGTCGCTCAGGACACCGGAAAAACTGGAAAAGAGCCATTGGCCACACTGTCAAAGTTTAGGAAATTTGGCAATAAGATACTTTTTGGACAGAATATGATCCCATTGGACGAAGGATTAATCACACATAAGGACGTATTGAGAATAATTCTGAAAAAAAATAAATAAGCCAACTAAACTTGCCTTATATACATGTTTTTTTTATCCAAATAAATAAATTTAGACTTTATATATATAAATATTATCTGTTAATATTTATATAAATAGATTTTTTTACCTTCCAATTTTAAATAATGGAATCTATTGACATTGACCCGATTTGTTTATGAAATACTTTTTACTTAACATTACAAGCGTAAAATTGGATTTGAAAATCATTTATGTGATTTTCATTTAAAAACCACCTTATCAGAAGGCTCAAGATCCTTGACGCCCAAAACCCAAAACAACTCCCGATCACCCGATCAATTGTTTCTGTTTATATCAAATTTTAACCTCTGTATCTCAGGAATGAAAAAAAAGTATTCTTAATTTACTTGTCTTGGTTACACAACCATGTACAAGAGTTACTAAAAAGAAAAACCAACCAAATCATTGAATTCAAACGCTCAAATTCATGAAACCAATCTTTAAATTATTGCTATTATTTTGTCTTACGCAAGGCCTATTTTCAGCATCTTACGCTGTTTCTTATTATTTGTCCACTGCATCCGGTGATGATTCAAGGTCTACCACCCAAGCTCAGAATGTAGCTACACCTTGGAGGTCCATCGACAAACTTAACTCTATTCTCAGAAGCCTTCGGCCGGGAGACATTATTCACTTTCGAAGGGGAGAGGAATTTTTTGGAACGATAAACCTCAACTCTTCCGGCTCTGAATCCAATCCAATCAAATTTTCAGCCTATGGTATTGGAAATGCGCCCATAATCACCTCTTTGGTAAGAGTACAAGGGTGGAGGTCGTTGGGGAACGGTATCTTTGAATCAAACCAAACATTTGACATGACCGAACTGGAATTGATCCTAATAGATGGACAACAGCAGGAAAGGGGAAGGTACCCCAACCGGGATCAATTTAATGGCGGGTTTTTAAATATAGTTTCCAGTAACGGAAATAGTTCAGTAACAAGCAATCAACTTGCGGGAGCCCCTAATTTTAGCGGTGGGGAAGTTGTAGTTCGCAAAAACCATTGGATAATTGACCGACATCCTGTTTCAAACCATTCGGGAAACACTATTTCATTTACAGGTATCAGCAGTTACAACACATCAAATAATTTTGGATTCTTTGTTCAAAATCACATAAACACATTGGATAGGTTTGGCGAGTGGGTTTATAATGGAGGCAACAAAAAGCTATACGTCTTTATGGGTTCCAACAGTCCAGACAATTTTAACATTCAAATTCCTACACGGGACAATTTGTTTGTGAAAAGTTACGGAGCCAGGAATTTCCAAATTGAGAACTTGAATTTTAAAGGGTCAAATAATGATGCGATCAGCCTTGCTGGAGGAAGAAATATCACTCTATTGAACAATAAAATTGAATTTTCAGGGCAAAATGGTATTCTTTCAAAAAGCGTTGTAGATCTCAAGATAATTGGTTGTGAAATTAATTACAGCAACAATAACGGCATTTTTTTAAGATATGAAAATATTGGTGTCCAAATTTTAAATAACAAAATAACAAATACGGCAACCTTTCAAGGTACCATGGCAAACGGCGACGGTGCCGGAATCGGAATTTTTGTCATATCAGACAATTCAAAGGTTGAATACAATGAAATTATAAATACCGGATATTCAGGAATTTATTTTGGAGGGAATTCAACAGAGGTTTCATATAATTTCATTGATAATTTTTGTTTAAATAAGGGTGATGGCGGAGGAATTTACAGCTATGGAGCAGTATCTGCTTCGAGAGGACGCGAAAAGAAAGTATCCAACAATATTATTCTTAATGGTGCACCCGGATTGGCGGGGGTGAACTCAACGGCGGCCAAACCAATCGGGCATGCCCACGGCATATTTTTGGATGACAATGTCACCAATACCATCGTCAATAACAATACGATTGCAACGATCCACGATTCTGGGATTAAGCTTGCAAACGTAAGGAATCTTAAAATAGAAAATAACACGATATATGACAGTGATAAGGCTTTTGCGATAGGTAATAGCAATACTGGGGGAGATGTCAGGGATTTAACAATACAGAAAAACATTATCTTCCCTAAAAACCAAGATCAATTGGCCTATAATTTTTTGTCAGATAAAAATGATATTGCCCAAATCGGGAATTTAAACGAAAATTATTTCTTTAAGCCCTTTGGCGATCCTTTTCACATTTTTGTCAGATATAGCAATGGATCTACTTTGGTTGAAAGCACGTTTGACCTGGGAAGGTGGAGACAAACTTTTAATAAAGATCAGGTGTCAAAGGAGACACGTGTTTCTTTTGAAAAATTCAAAGTTAACAATTCCATTGGGGACAATTTATTCAAAAATGGCAATTTCACCTCAAACGTAGTCGGGGTTAATTGCAACAATTGTCAAGCAAGTTGGGTGAGTGGGCTATTGAGTCAAGGATCTCTGAGGGTTCAATCCCCTGCTTCGTCAACTGTAGTCATTCCAATTGGAGCTGTAAAAAAGGATGGAAATTATGTGGCTAAAATCAGGGGAAGAGGTAATAAGAACGGAACAATAAGAGTCTTTTTAAGGCACTCGGGCAGTCCTTGGCAAGTAGTATCTCCATCTACGGCAATTCAACTGAATGCAAATAACCAAGAGTATTCCCTTTTATTAAAACCCTACGGAAATATTGGAAATGCGGCCTTAATAATTGTTACAGAAGAATCAAATTTCAATTATTGGCTTGAAGACATTGATATTAGGGAGAGCAATATTACTGAAACAAAGCCTGATGACCGCATTCTTTTTGAATACAATAAGTCCAAAAGCGAAAAACGCATCACTTTAGACGGGACTTATATTGATGGCAAAGGCCAGAATTTTTCTGGGAGTGTCACTATACCATCCTTTCAGTCGTTGGTACTATTCAAAACTTCAAGTGACATTACAAGAGAATCCATCAGTGCTCCTACGATAAGTATCACCTCTCCCACAACATCAACATCATTGGAAAATGGACAAAATTTAACCATCACAACATCTGTGAATCCGAATGGAAATAATATTAAAGAAGTCGTCTTTTACAACGGAGACCAAATAATTGGCCGTTCAACAAATTCCCCATATACGCTTTTATGGAATAACCCACAGCCGGGTGATCTCAGGCTTAAGGCTTCTGTGTATCTTCCATCAGATTTATCATATGATTCTGATATTATTAATGCAATGTTAACTATTATAGTCAAAAATAATCCTGTTGACGTAGGCACCAACCCACCACCACCGATAATTGTCGACGACTCAAGCGGAAATTCCAGAGTTGTTTACCAAATCAATACAGGCAGTACACGAGATGGAAGGTACCAAAGTTCTAACTTTGTGTCTGAATTCAAAGACAGATTATTTGAGAATGGTAACATTGAATCTTATTCTTCGACCGGTGTGGATCCCATGTTACTAAGTCAGCGGTTTGGTCGTTTGGTACGATATCAAATCCCAATTGAAAACGGAACGTACACGGTGAAAACTTATCACAATGAGGCCTTTTTTGGTAAAAAAACAGAAAGCAATGGACCTAACCTCAGGGTTTTCAGTATTAACATAGAAGGAAGAATTGTTAAATCGAATATGGATCTTTTCGAGGAATCCAAAGATAGTCCACTAGAACTTACTTTTAATGAAATTGTAGTGACCGATGGTATACTAAACTTGCATCTCTCCGCCAGTGTGGGGGATGCCGCTATTTCAGGCTTTTCCATACATTCAAACAGTGGTAATTCAAATGAGGTTGGTAGCGGAATCGAAAGCAAATTTCCTCAAAATGGTGTTTATATCAATGCGGGAGGTACAACAAATTCCTCTTTCTTCGGGAGAGAATTCGTGAATGATTTCCAAAATCGGATGTTTATTGGGGGAAATATAGAACGAAATAATTCAGCTAGCTCCCATGAATTATTAAAATCCCAAAGGTTTGGAAGTTCTATAAGATATAACATCCCGGTTACAAATGGATTATATACTGTCGTTTCCTATCACAATGAAGTGTTTTTTGGAAACGGTAATGCACCAAATCGCCCAGGCTTAAGGGTCTTCAATATTAGTATTGAGGGACGCACGGTAAAGTCCAATATTGACATGCATTTGGAGAACAATGGTAAACCTATAGAGTTCATCCATGAAAACATATTAGTAAACGATGGCATTTTAAACTACACAATGAACAGCGTTGTTGGACAAGCTGCCATTTCAGGATTGGCTGTCTTTCCATCCTCGGCCAATACGAGCCAGAGTTATGCGAATTTAAGGCAAACGATCGAAAATAGAAACCTTAAATCAACCATTAATTTTGACATTCCTACGGATTCTAATGGGATAGTTCTCTATCCCAATCCTGCAAGAGATGAAATAAATATAAAGATTGGAAGAGAATCTGAAGGAGTTACATTGTATATTCACAACGCTATGGGTCAAAATATGCTAACCCAGGAGATTTCAGAAGATATCTCTAATAATGGCGATATAAAAATCCCCCTAATCGGATATTCTCCGGGAATTTATATATTGTCTATACACGAATTGAATGGAAGATTCGAAAATAAAAAATTTATCATCAAGTAAACCTTTGTCGAGATCACTGTCATATTTTCTAAAAAAGCACCCTGGAATTCGGGGTGCTTTTTTTTTACCCAAATAATTTTTGCGTTAAACTAGCCATGGTTTGGTATATTGCTTTAAATTAGTCATTTTTAACTCGGCACGATTTACTGTGAAATTTTATTAATAATTATAATATATTCTGTTTCAATGAAAAAGTCAGCCCTATTTATAGTTTTATTTTTTATTGGATTTGCCAATATACACTCAACAAAATCAGCCAATTACTATTTTTCTTCCTCATCTGGAGATGACGCCAATACTGAAATACAAGCAACCCGACCTGAAACACCCTGGAAATCTTTGGCTAAACTAAACACCTTTTTTGAAAATTTAAAACCAGGAGACAGTGTTTTGCTAAAGAGAGGTGATTTATTTGAAGGAACATTACGTTTGGCTTCCTCAGGTCAACATCAAAATCCTATCGTGATTTCAGCATATGGAGAAGGACATAGTCCTATAATCAGTGGATGGAAGAAAATTTCATCATGGACTGCGCATACGAAGACGGGGATTTGGTCGGCGAATACTTCCAGGACCACCCCACTTAACTTGGTGACGTTAGGTGAGGGTATCGAAGAGAAAGGGAGGTTCCCAAATGATGGATTTTTGGAATACAATGTTACTGAAAATGGACTTATCATACTCCAGTCTGACATAAATCTCAAAGATTGGGAATCGGGAACACTCGTAATGCGGAAAAACCAATGGATTATTGATAAAGTCACTCCCAAGGAATACACTTCCGAAGGTTTCAAGTTGGAAGCAAATACGCGCTACCCGCCAAAATCAGGTTTCGGATTGTTTGTCCAAGACAATTTAAATACATTGGATAAGGAGGGTGAGTGGTATCATGATGACGATAGAGAAACTTTATATCTATATCTTTCGAAGAGCAACCCCAACTCCCGCGAAATAAAAATCGGCATGCAAGACCATCTTATTACAAACAAGGCGGGTATACAACATATAAAAATTTTGGATTTGTGTTTCTCCGGTGCCAATAGGAATGCCATTCAACTAGAAAAAGCTTTCAATATTGATATTAGTCAATGCACTATTGAATTTACAGGAGAAAATGCACTGTATGCCGTGGATGTCCCCAATATTAAAATTGCAAAAAACAAAATTTACATGGCAATGAACAATGGTATTTTTCTTAGATATGGAACACCAAACTCTATTGTTTCGGATAACGACATCTCAGATGTTCACCCCTTTTTCGGTATGGGTAGTTCTGGAGACGGAAATGGAGTGGGAATTCACAGTATTTCAGACTTTAGTGTCATTTCAAATAATCGGCTCACAAATATTGGGTATTCAGGAATTGTATTTAATGGCATAAAGACTATCGTTGAAAGAAATCATGTCAACAACTTTTGTTTGGTAAAAAATGACGGTGGTGGTATTTATACCTATCAAGGTAGCAATAATAAACCTAATTTCGGAAGAATAATTAAAGAAAACATTATTGAAAATGGGGTCGGTTCTATTTCCGGTACAAACATGGGCGAACATATATCCTCCCCTCAAGTGGAAGGAATTTATTTAGATGACAACTCCTCCGGCATTTCTGTAATTGGAAACACGGTATACAAGGTAAGTAGGAATGGAATTCACATACATAATGGAAGAAATATTCACCTCCTCCAAAACCTAATAGCGAATTGCCTCATCCAATTATCCTTATCCGATGATCAACTTGGCAACCAAATAGAGAACATCCGTATTGAGGAAAACCAATTTGCCGCTTTTTCAGACAAACAATCAC
This sequence comes from Cytophagales bacterium, assembly GCA_038209145.1. Taxonomy (GTDB): domain Bacteria; phylum Bacteroidota; class Bacteroidia; order Cytophagales; family Cyclobacteriaceae; genus Lunatibacter. The sequence continues at coordinate 12,298 of JBBQXZ010000074.1, forward strand.
TAGTTTCCATTTCTTCCAACGTGGAAAATCACGCATCGATGGCAGAATTCAGATCCAACATATACATCAGTCCTGAAGGTCATGATTTAATATTCTTAACCAAAAAGCAAAAAGAAAATAATGATTTTGATACAAAATATAATGATTTGGAAATGTTTAGAGTTTTTGGCATAAAGGAAGAATCACCTTCAAGGTTGCAGCTTTTGACTGATGACAAGTGGGAAAAGAAAGCGTACGACTCCTTGATTGAGTTAAAGAGTATTAAACCTTCCTCCTTCAGAAGCTACGGCGAAGGTGGCGAAATCTCAACGGACAAAGAACAAACAATCTTACAGTTTAAAAAGTCATTTAGTGCTGTAGCGGTTGATTTTCCCCCGATTTCCGATAAACAATCTTATCAGATATCTTTCACTGCCCACACTGAAAAGCCTCAAATTCTTCAATTTATTTTGAGACTTGATGGTAGACCCTGGACGAATTTATCCCAAATTCATCCATTAATGGTCAGTCCTGAAAAAAAGGAGTATTCATTCCAATTCGACAGGACTGAAAACGGGGCTCGAGCCCTACTTTTGATTTATTCACAGGAAGCGACCGAAAATATAGGAATTATGAATTTACAACTAAAGACCTTTCCCCTCCATAATACCAAATCTCAGACTTATTTATATTTCAATCTTACAAAAGAAGAAATATTGATCCCATATTCCACAAATACTCTTATATACTCTGAAAACAATCAAAATAGCCACTTGCTCAAGCCGTTTCGTTCAATACTATTGAACAAGCAGGTTGATTGAATCCCAAAAAGCAACTTTTCGAAAAAAATTTCAAATACCTCATCGTTAGGTAGTTAAGTAGATGTTTCATTTGACAAATTTAAAGACATCTTCATATAGTATATAAAGCCTTTATCCCAAAAACGCTCCGTGCCAAATAATTAAAATTATTTTAAGTGCGTCCTTTATTTTTTTTACTACAATTAATTTTTTTCCCTGTTCTGATAAGGCCTTTAAACCCATATCCAAAGTTCCATTGGATTGATTTCAAATCAAATATAGATCATCAATCTACTATGTGTCTATTTTGGGTTATGAAATTCCGAACCTTTTTTTTTTCCTAATTAAGCAAAGCTTTAAATCAGCATATTAAACAACACCCCTATCACCCAGGGCAGTTCTTTTGATTTAGGACAGTTTTAATTGCTTCTAATAAAGCCGGGCAACCTAGTACAACTCATAAATCATCCATGTTCCCATTGCACAATGTGCATTGAGTTATTGAGGGATGGCGATTTTAAATCCCGATGAAATAAACTCAAAATTTTTTCTTTCATCAAAACAACCAATTTCCGCGGTTTTCATAATTCAAAATACGAATTAGTATTTTTAAAATAAAACGTATGTTTTTAGAGTGGTTATTATTCGAAAAATATTTTTCCTAAAATTTGCATACCGAACCTTTATACCCTTATTTATCAAAAATAGCTTTGTTTTTGAAATTATATATTTCATATAACGAAAAACAAAAAATTTAATATCAAATATCAAAATGCCAATTTGACAATTTGAATATCAGAATTTGCTAGATAAAATTCAATTTGATCTTTGATCAAATCCAAATTAAAAGGCTACTAATAAAGGTAAAATTCAACACAAAACTTATGAAAGCGTTAGGTAAAAAAATCGGAATGTTAATTTTGTCCATAATGTTCAGCCATGCGACATTAGCAACAGATTATTACTTCTCAACCAGTAACGGAGACGACACTAGGGCTGCTGCTCTGGCTCAAAATCCATCTACCCCATGGAAAAGTATCAATAAACTGAACTCAATCTTTTCCTCACTCAAAGCCGGTGATGCCGTCTACTTTAAGAGAGGAGACGAATTTTATGGCACAATCCATATGAATGCATCAGGAAAGGCAGGAAATCCTATCCGATTAGGGGCATTTGGAAGTGGAAACGAACCAGTCGTCACTTCCTTCCAAAAATTAGAAGGCTGGAATACTATTGGAAATGGCATAGTTGAAAGTAACACCAGAATAAAATCAAATGCTGTCAGGATTTTACTGATTGATAAAAAAATTCACCATATGGGACGATTTCCAAATGAGGACACCAATAACGAGGGATATTTGAAAATCTCTTCCATCAACGGAACCGAAAGACTAACAAGTAACCAACTTTCGGCATCCCCAAACTGGCAAGGTGCAGACGTCATAATCAAAAAAAACCAGTGGATTATTGACACCCATAAAATTTCAAACCACAGTGGCAATTCAATATCCTATACCGGTGCGGCAGATTATTCCGCTCGAGAAAATTATGGTTTTTTCATCCAAAACCACATTTCAACTCTGGACAAGTTTGGTGAATGGTATTATAATCCCAGCTCTAAAAAAATAAGGCTGTTTTTTGGCAGCGAAGCAGCATCTAATAGATTAATCGAAGTTAGCACTTTAGACAATTTATTGACCAAAACCTACGGTACCAGCCATATTTCAATACAAAATTTGCATTTCAGGGGTGCTAATTCAGATCTTATTTACCTCACAGGAGGAAAAGATATCAGATTAAGTAACCTTAAAATGGAATTTGCTGGAGAAAATGGAATACTTGCAAAGAGTGTAGTCGATATAAAAGTAGAAAACAATTTTGTGAGCGACAGTTATAACAACGGAATATTCCTTCGCTATGGCAATACAAACGCCTCCGTAAAAAGTAATATCGTGAAAAACTCCGGAATAAGTGCCGGAGGAGTGCAAAATGGGGATATGGCTGGAATCGGGATCTTAGCTATGGATGATAACTCCAATATTGAAGGAAACGAAGTATATAATACCGGTTACTCAGGTATATACTTCACAGGAAACAATTCGGTAGTTAAAAATAACTTTGTCGATAATTTTTGTCTAATAAAAGGAGACGGAGGTGGAATATACACCTATGTCGGTCCGAGTAACAGAAATTATCAAAACCTAAAAATTATCAGCAATGTAATCATAAACGGCAAGGGAAGTTTGGGAGGATTACCAAATATCGCAAGTAATCCCCGTGGTATGGCCGAAGGTATATTTTTGGATGACAATTCAAACGGTGTGGAAATTTCAAATAATACGGTAGCTCACACTGAGAATAGCGGCATCAAAATGTCAAATGTGAGAAACATATCAGTTAAAGACAACTTCATTTACAACACCGACCACAACATCACACTTGCCAACAGTGAGTTGGGTGCCGATGTCAGAAATGTCATTATTTCGAACAATGTTTTTTTTGCCAAAACTAATCTGCAAAATTCCTATACGTTCCATTCTCACAAAAATGATATCAGTTCTATGGGATTATTTGACAAAAATGTCTTTTTCAGGCCATTTGGAGATAGTTATTCCATCTTCTCCAGGTTAAATGTGAACGGTTCCATTCAAGAAAAACGCCATAATCTCAGTGGATTTAAAAGCGCATTTGGAAAAGATTTGAATTCAGTTAGTAATGAGATTTCTTTCTCGAAGTTTGAGAATCTGGTTATAAAAGGCTCAAATCTTTATGGCAACGGTCAATTTAATGGAAATCCAAACGGAATAGACTTTTATAGCAGTCAGTCATCAATCCTTCCAAACAAGATTAATGGTCGCACACTACAGGTAGTGAATAAAAAGGATTCATTTTTCTTTTTAAAATTGGGAAATTTAAAAAAAGATAAAAAATATTTGGTAAAATTTAAGTCTTTATCATCTAAAAATATGGCAATCAGTACTCATTTCCGCCATTCAGGATCGCCTTGGCAAATTATATCTTCTGTCGTAACTTTTGACGTGACTACAGATTTGTCTGAATTTGAAACAATTTTATCACCACTAGCGGACGTAGCTGATGCCGGTATTATATTTTCCATAAATCAACCAGACATCACTTACTGGTTGGATGACTTGGAAATAGTTGAAGTTCAGCTTGATGAAGTCAGGCCTGAAGATAAGATTCTTTTTGAATTCAATGCCTCGAAACAATCAAAGAACATATCTCTTCAAGGAAAATACGTAGATGCCCGACTTAAGGAATATACCGGTACACTTACACTAGCTCCTTATTCTGGTATTGCCCTATTCAAGACGATGGAATTTAAAGAACCATCCGGAAATAATAAGCTTGAGGATCCAAAAATGGTTTTGTCTTTAAATAGAAACATCAACAATATTCAAACTAAGGATACCATTTCAATTACGCTTGAAATTCCTAACAATGAAAATGCAAAAATCACCGCTGCCACTTTTTATTGTGGTCTCAAGGAGATAGGTAAATTCGACAGCTATCCTTTTCAAATGGATTGGATAGACCTTCCTTACGGAAAGCAATACATATGGGCATCCATGAATGACGGAAACGGTAGGATCTTCAATTCTGAGGAAATCGATTTATATATTAAAAAAGCAAAAATCCCAGCGGAATTACCCACGGAAATAATACAAGATAATCCAAAATTAGGATTCGGAACCTTGGAATTCGGGACCAATGGTATTTATATAAAAACAGGGAGCACAAGGGATGCGACTTTCAACGGTGTAAATTTCAGTTCAGAATTTAAAGATAAAAATTTTTCAGGTGGAAATATCGAATCTAACCCATCCTCCAGCTCGGAGTACTTGTTTCAAAGTCAAAGGTTTGCGAAAGAATTAATTTATGACATTCCTTTAAAAAATGGCATCTACCATGTAGTTACATTCCACAACGAAGTTTATTTTGGCAAAAAAGTTGCAACTACTGGACCTAATAGACGGGTATATAGCATTTCAATAGAACAAAAAATTGTCAGGAAAGATTTTGATCTGTTTGTCGAAAACAAAAATAATCCAGCTAGCCTTTTGTTCAGGGAGATAGAGGTAAAAGACGGGAGATTGACAATAAAATTGGAGTCTTTAACTGGTGACGCCGCAATATCAGGGATTGCCATACTTCCGGCTTCCAAAACAAACGGAAATAACCCAGTTGCTGAAAAACCAGCTGAAAAAGTTATTGCGTTGTCATCCATACACATCAACACGGGCAGTACAAGGTCTGGCGAATACAAAGGTATCCCATTTGAAACCGAATATTCCGGAAACTTTATTTCGACTGGAAATATAGAAAGCCACATCGGAACTAGCCGAAACTCAATGATGCAAAGCCAGCGCTTTGGAAAAGAATTGATATATCAAATTCCTGTTAAAAACGGAAAGTATAACATCATCACCTACCACAACGAAGTTTTTTTTGGAAAAAAGGTAAGTTCAACAGGTCCAAACAGAAGGGTATATTCGATTTCAATTCAGGATAAAGTCGTAAAAAAGAACTTTGACTTATTTGTCGAAAACAATAACAATGAAGTTGCATTAGAACATAAAGAGGTCGAAGTTCTGAATGGTTTTTTGAAAATAAGATTGGTATCTGTCATTGGGGATGCTGCCATTTCCGGAATATCCATCATTCCCCAAGGCCAAGAAGCTTCCCGTATTACTGAAACTAAAAATCCCTCTCTTCCTCAAAATGGAATTTACATTAATTCGGGAAGTACACGTGACGCTGATTTTAACGGTATCAAGTTTAAATCGGAATTTGGGCAAAAACATTTTTCAGGTGGAAATATTGAATCTTACGCACTTGCCAGTGATCAGGAATTATTTCGGTCACAGCGATTTGCAAAAAATTTATTATACACCATCCCTTTGCCAAACGGAGAATACACCGTCATCACTTATCACAATGAAGTTTACTTTGGTAAAAGGGTAGCTACAACTGGTGCTGGCAGAAGAGTATTTGACATTCTCCTCGAAGGGAAGGTTGTAAAGAAAAATCTGGATCAATTTGTGGAAAATGGAAACAAACAGCTTGAACTCATCTTTAGAAAAATAGTCGTAAAAGACGGAAACATGACTATTAACCTGATATCTTCCGTAGCCGATGCTTCCATTTCAGGTATTGCGATATTTCCTTCTAATGAGAAAAATTCAAATATGTCCAATCTTCGTCAATTTACTACCAACGACTTCGAGGCCACAGAGAATTCAAATCCATTCGAAAGTGAGAGTACGAATGCTAAACTATATCCAAACCCAGCCAGTAGCGAGGTCAATCTAGTCCTGGAATCAGAATACTCCAATTCCAAAATCCTTATACACGATACAGCTGGACAACTAGTCAGCTTCTATAATCCCAGTCAGCTAAATGTAACTGGAAAAGTGATAAATATACCGTTATTAAACTTAAGACAAGGTATTTATATACTTTCTGTGACCTCAGAAAAAGGGATACAATTCAAAGAGAAATTAATGATTATAAAGTAATCATTAATTTCTAACAATTAAATTAATTTCAGATTCAATCTTAATAATTTTTTAAAATAAAAACTAAATAAATCAAAAAAGCGGTATCCTAAATTGATGCCGCTTTTTTACGTTTTACCCTAATTTAGTAATTATTTTCCTAAATACCCGCTTAAATATGTTCGCAGAGACATTCCTCCGCCTTACCAGATCTTCTCTGCTCAATATTTTATCC
>JBBQXZ010000075.1:0-18645 GCA_038209145.1 Cytophagales bacterium
CATAAACCCAAGTATCAGCTATGGCCGCACACCGGGCATCATCAATGACCAAATGAACATCAACGAAAACTTTGATTTCAGAGGGGGCATTACTTTGGCCAGTAACATTAGCAAAGATGTGGACTTTACCTTTTCGACCACAGGGACCTATAGCGTGGTAAAAAGCAGCTTACAGCCCAACCTTGAAAACAACTATTATATCCAAAACACCAACTTGAGGTTTTACTATTCGCCCAATGATGGAAAGCTGTTCTTCGCCAACAGTGCGAACAACATGTTGTATCAGGGACTGTCCGAAGACTTGGATCAATCTGTCTGGCTTTGGAATATTGAAGCCGGCTATCGGTTTATGAAAAACAACAAGGCAGAACTTAAACTTTTCGTCTTTGATCTGCTGAAACAAAATAACAGCATTTCCAGGACAATATCGGACGTAGCTATCACGGATGTATTTTCCAATGTATTGACAAGATACGGCATGTTGTCATTCACCTATATCATCGGAAACTTCAAGAAAGCGGAGGAAACTCCCTCAGAAGGCGGTTACCGTCCATCTATGCGACCAAGTGGTGGAGCAAGAAGCTGGTAAAATTACTGTTAACTACCTGAAAACCTGAGTTCGATTGTTTATTACACCTTAATTTGCAACCACAAAACTCTATCAACAAGTTGTCTAAATTCCACCAAAGAACCAATCTTTCGTAAAACAACCTTCCTCAAAAACTCCAGCGGAGAGACCGATTTGATAGCCCTGGGTTTCAACCCAGGGTTAAAATAGCCCAAATCTCCCCGTCTTGGCCGCATGCTCCCCAATACGGCCAACCCGTTCCCGCCAAAATCCCAAAACGGTTGAACTGACATCCTAGATTTGAAACCAGGATCGAACCCAGGTTTAAAGGTCAGGAAATTTCCCGACGTTTTTTTGTGGAAGAATTTACGTTTTCCTAGAAAATATTAAAAGTCAGGTATGCAAATTCAACTATCAATCTGTGTTTACTAAGTCCATTTTTGATAAATCGTTTTTAACCAATTAATTCTCCGTTTACATACCTTCACTGAACAAATAGTCCAAAAGATTTGCCCTAAAGAAAATTTTACCTTTTCTTTATAAACCTGAGTTCGATTGTTACTTACGTAAAAGCCCTGTCGGGACGCAACGCAAATAACCAAGGGTGCAAGCCCGTGACAAGAAAAGGTAAAATGAATTGTTTTGTCAACCTTGTTGCATTTTCAACAACAAGGTTGACAAAATCCAACTAATTAACTCGCCTATTTTATAAGTTTGACCAATAGCCGAACTCAGGTTTAAATAAGTCAAAACGAATCAATAAACCCTACTACCGTGAGTGAAAGAAGATCATTTTTAAAACAATCTGTTTTTGGAACAGCCGGCATTTGTATAGGGGCCATGGGCTTCAGTGCCAAATCGTATGCATCGATCATGGGTGCCAATGACCGGCTTCGTATTGCCGTTTGCGGCTTAAACGGCCGTGGCAAATCGCATATAGAAGGTTTTACCTCGTTGGAAGATGTGGAAATTGCCTGTTTGGTGGATCCCGATTCCCGGGTGTTGGCTGAGCGCTTACAGTCCTTAAAAGAGGGTGGTGGCGTTCATTCCCGTGCTAGAAGTGAGGCAGACGTGCGCCGGGTATTGGAGGATAAAAATATTGATGCCATCTCGGTAGCTGCACCCAACCATTGGCACTCCCTCATGGTGATTTGGGCGGCACAGGCAGGAAAGCACTGTTACGTGGAGAAACCTGCCAGTCACGATGTCTATGAAGGCCGGGTTGCCTTAGCTGCCCAACAGAAGTATGGCGTAGTCATCCAGCATGGTGCCCAGCGGCGAAGCGACGATAATTGGGTCAAGCAAATCAGCGAAATCCGTTCCGGAAAATATGGAAAAATGGTGGTTTCCCACGGTTTTGCCTGTAAGGCTAGGGCTGGAATAGGCTACAAACCGTATACGGCACCTCCAAGCAATTTAGATTGGAACCTGTGGAAAGGGCCAGCGGTCATCGACCGCTTTAATGAAAATCTAGTCCATTACAACTGGCATTGGAACTGGCAGGTGGGGAACGGAGAACTCAATAACCAGGGAACGCACCAACTCGACGTGGCCTATTGGGCATTGGATCCGGAAGTAGCCAATACCCACCCCAAGCGGGTAATGGCTATGGGAGGAAGGTTTTTGTGGGACGATCAGGGAGCGACCCCCAATACCATGTTTGCCATAGCGGAATTTGCCAATGGACAGCAGGTATTTTTCAACGTGCGGAATGTAAACCATGAAGGCTATGTCAAAGAGGTGACGAACCATTTTTATTTCGAAGATGGAGGCAAGCTGATAGACGGAGAGTACCAGTCGCACAACGGAAGCCAACCCAGAAATGTACCTATTAAAGATGTCAAAATTACTCCGGGAGGTCCCTATGGTAGTTTTGTGGCGGCCTGCAAGGCCGGAGATCCCATGATGGCCAACGGCAATATGTACGATGCCCACTATAGCTGTACGTTGGGGCACCTGATGAATATTTCGTATAGGCTTGGCGAAAAGGTGCCATTTAATGCCCAGGCAGGCAGCTTTGGAGACAATAAGCTTGCTTATGAGGAATTTATGAAAATTCATACGATTGCGAGAGACGGAATGGGTGTACCAGAAGATAAAGCGGACTACATCGTCGGACCTTGGCTGGAATTTGACGGGGAGGCGGAGCATTTTGTCGGCGATCATGCGGTGGAGGCCAACCGGCTGTTGTTTGACCCCAGGAATGCGGAGTATGATATCCCCTCGCCTAAGTATGTGTAGGAATCAGTTAGCAGCACGATAATTTACAAAGCAGCAAAGGATTAGACCCTTTGCTGCTTTGTCTTTTTCAATCAAAACCTAATGGATCTTTTTCCGCCTTGGTGAGGTATTGCGCTTGGTGTAGTATCCACTATACTCTTCTATCAGTAATTTTCTTGAAAATAGGGATCTTTAACTGGCCATTTGTAATGGCCACAATCAATCTAATTTTTTAGAAATTTGCAAAAGGTAATTCGCCACTATATAGGGAATGGCTAGCAGTCTGAGTTTAAATTCCGGTCCTTTAAGGCTATAATTATTTCAGGGTCGGAATTTGTCAGAACTAAAAGGATTTATAGTCGTGGATTATTGGTTATTTAGTCATCTTTTTCAATTACAAATTGATATCATGGAGGTATCGTTCATACGTTAGGTCCCAGTCTACCGCAATGGAAATCAGTGCGACCCACCTACTAAGGAAAGGAACGAATTTGCGTTATGTACAGGCACTTTTTGGGACTCAGTAGCGGTGGAAGGACCGAAACCTATACTCCTGTTTTGTCCATCCCGTAACCGTTAAGAGATCTCCGTTTTGCGCCGATTTCCAACAAAAACATCCAGTGCCCTCTTGATAAGATCGAAGAAATCCCTAATTTGGTATCACCAAGCCGTGAAGACAAGGACGATATAGACGCAATAGCGTAGCGGGAGTTGCGTATATACAATTGTTATACCACATTACCCAGAACCGACTACCATTTCCTAAATACTTTCCTATTAAATAAACCTCATTATAAAATAAGATTCCCAACTATTGGGAATTCGGAATGATTATTGTATATTTGTTTCAATATTAAATGAGTTAATTAAGCTTTATGACAGAATTATCATATACAGTTGATAATCTAGCATTAATACAAGAATTTATCGATGAAACCAAGAAAAGAATTTCGGATGGTGTTGATATAACCTTTACAGGGAAAGCGAGTTCTGAATTAGAAGATTTAGTACTTGAATTCGATATTGATGCAGCAGATATTGAATCTGCTGTTATGGATTTAACAACAGATAATTATTACAGAGGAATTGACCCGTCAGGAAGAGCTGATTTTAACGTGTGTGCATTTTGTACCCCAGTAGGAGAGGATAATGTTGAGATTTATTTAAAGTATGGATTGGAAGCCGAAGGGTTACAGATATTACTTTTTTCAAATCACGTACCTAATTATCCAATGAGTCAACCTTTTAAAAACTAATATTATGGAAGCTAAAAAAGTATTAACAAGAGAAAATAAGCCTACCAATGAACTATATGGTTCTACTGAGAAAACATTTAAAGGAATAAAACTAGAATATACTGAGGTGTATTTTCTAGATTATGAAGTAAATGAGGATACTGGTAAAATCAATAAAACCAAAAAGGCAAAATATTATACTAAAAATCAAATAGACCGAAATATGAAAGCACTAAAAAACGCCTATCTTATTACAAAAGGTGCGGCTGCACCAAGTGAAATAATTAGTTTTAGGACTAGGTATAAAATCCCTGCATCTACATTTAGCATTGTATTAGGTTTTAGTAAAAACACTATTTCTAATATTGAAAATGAAGGAATTACTTCTTTATCTAGTGGTAGATTAATAAAGATGTGCTTGAATAATAAAGATATTATATATCAATATATCCAATTATGTGATTCTATTGATAATAATAAAAAAGAGGAACTTTCTAAAAGACTAATGGAAGAAAGTATATAAAATAACAGGGTACAACACCGTATATGAGCTATTGATTGGTCTGTGCGCATTTTGAAAATCTATGGATTTCCCAAAGTTAGTTTATATTTGGAAAGGTTCGTGCTAAAACACGCCACAGCTCATATACATAAACGTTATAGCCAATGGTAATAAACAGAACCCATAAGAAAACAGGACAAGATCAAGGCAATAAAAGTCTTTTGGAAAAAAAGCGTATTTTTGGTTTATGAAAACGCTTCAAGAAATAGAAACGACCTTGGAAAACCATTAGAAACAATTGTTTTTAGAATATTCTATTAAATCTCTAGCGATTTTCGGGTCAAATGCCAGAAAAGAGCAGAAAGACGGAAGTGACCTTGATTTATTAGTTGAGTTTAATGACAAGGTAGGCGTACGTTTTATAGACCTGGCCGAGGAACTTGAAAAATTGATTGGTTTTAAAGTCGACCTTGTTTCACGAAAAGGAATTAAAGACAAGTACTTTAAGAGAATCCAATCAGACTTAATGTATGTCTAAAAGGGATTATACATTACTTCTTGAAGATATGCTGGAATCAGCATTGAAAATCAAGCGCTATAGGACAAATTTAGGCTATGACTCTTTTTTGAGTGATGACAAAACAATTGATGTAATTGTCAGGAACTTTGAAATCATCGGCGAAGCCGCCAACAGGATAGGCTCTGATTTTAGGTCAATCAATTCAGAAATTGAATGGAATAGGATCCGGGGTTTCAGTAACAGGATTGTTCATGATTATTTCGGTATTGACTATGAAATTGTGTGGACAATAATAGAAAGGGACTTAGATAATCTTATTGAACAAATTAAATCCGTAATTTCAAAATCAAAGACAGACAACAAACCTGAATAAACCACAGGCCCCGCTGGGTGTAGTATCCACTACATCCTTCTTATCAGTAATTTTCTTGAAAATAGGGATCTTTAACAGGCCATTTGCAATGGCCTATACCCATCTTGTTTTGTGGAAATTTGCAAAAGTTATTACCTCAGTAGGCAATATACCACGCAGCCCAAAACGGATTTCCAACCGTCCTACCGGGGATTAAATTTCGGTTCAAATCAATTATTATCTCCGGTGTTGTGTTGTCTCAGAGTTTCGATTTTTCCCGGTGGAATCACTCAAAATATTCATACCTTAATACATGGCAGCTTGCGGAGCTATAGCGGGTAAGTTCATTGGATTCAAGTAGGACCAGATTACGGTTGAGATCAAAAGTTCTCTTGACTTCCCTGAGATGTTCCAGGGTGCTTCCTACATAAGTATCGGATTGGGTTTGGAGTCCATTGGTATAGCTGTGTTTGACTGTTCTTGAAAGTATGCTGTCCCCTGAAAATTGTTTTTCTGCTATCATTTCACCCAATTGGTTGTACTCCAATTCATTGTACCATTCCAGTTTGTCCAAACTATTATATTGCTCCCTTCTCACCAACCTACCATTTTCATAAAAATAGCGTAAATATTCAAACGAGTTGATCTGCGGAAATTCGACCTGTTCTTTTTCTTTCTCCCCGTCAGAAGTGTAGGTATAAACGGTATTCTTCAGGTTGAGAAAACCGGAATTAAGGTTGGAGTTGTAGCTCCTAATTTTTACCAACCGTTTCATGCCATCATATTCATAAAGATCATAATTGGCCGTTCCTTTGATAACACCGTCAATGTAAATTGGAGAAGAAACCTTGGTGATTTTTCCAGATGGGTCATATTCATACTCAATGACAATGCTAATGGGATCTTTGGCATTGGTTGTAGCATAAAGCAAAATACGCTGCAAACTGGCATTTCGGGGATAGGTTTTAACTTTAAAGGATACATCCTCCTCCTCCTAGCATCCAAATAAAACCACCATAAATAACAAACCTAAAAGTGTGGGCACATATCCTTTATTTTTCATTTTTATGATTTGCTTTTTTGTTTAACCTATCCTTTACCAACGAATTTAGACCAAATTTTTATCAAATCAAATTTCTAAAAGTCTGAAAAAAATCATTATTGATAATGGTCCTGCGTTGGGTGTAGTATCCACTATACCCTACTTTCTTGAAAATAGAAACCTTTATCCGGCCATGTGCAATGGCCTAATATCAATCTTGCTTTTTAAAAACTTGCAAAAGGTAATTCTGCACTAGATAGAGAATAGCTAGCGGCCTGATTGTAAGTTCCGACCCTTCAAGACTATTATTATTTCAGGGCTGGAATTAGTCAGAACTAAAAGAATTTATAGTCGTGGATTATTGGTTATATAGTCATCTTTTTCAAGAAAAATTGGTATGGATATCATGGAGGTATCGTTCATACGTTAGGTCCCAGTCTTCCGCAATGGAAATCAGGACGACCCACCTACCAAGGAAAGGAACGAATTTGCGTTATATACAGGCACTTTTGGGACTCACTAGCGGTAGGAGGACCGAAACCTATACTCCTGTTTTGTCCATCCCGTAACCGTTAAGGGATCTCCGCTTTACTCCGATTTCCAACAAAAAAATTCTGTGCCCTCTTTATAAGATCGAAGAAATCCCTAATTTGGTATCACCAAAGCCCAGAACTCCTGAAGACAAGGACGATATAGACGCAATAGCATGGCGAAAGTTGCGTATATACAATTGTTGGCAAAAAGCTTAAAACCGAACATAATAAACAAATAAATGAATAAAATTGGACATTTAATCGTGCTTGCATTCATATTTGCATCCTGTACAATCAAAAAACAGATAAATAATCCAAACGAATATACTTATGTAAATAATGACCCGCCTATTACTAAATCTTTATTTGATGATAAAAGCTCAACAATTTCAGAGGAGAACATTCAAAAAATACTAAACGGAAATTATGACTTACCAAATATGATAAGAGTTGCTTTTGTCAAACTTGAGAGTTCTGAAAACCAAAGCAGATATTATTGGTCTGATGAAGAATATTTGAAATCCCAACAGCAATATTTAGACTTATTTTCTGACCAGTTTAAAAATTCTACCCGAGTAAAAAGTATTGCAACTATTCCCGACATTCTAATTTCTAAAAATCCAACTTTTACAAGTATAAGAGAATCTGCTGTAAGAACTCAATCAGACATCGTTGTAGTCTATTCTATAAATAGTGATATTTATTCGCAATACAAATTGTTTTCAAAGACTGACATAAAAGCATTTGCAACAACTCAATTGATTATCTTAGACGTAAGAACAGGATTAATTCCTTTTACAACTATCGTAGACAAAGACTTTAAAGACAAAAAAATGATTCTGATTTGAATGAAAGTGAAGCAAGAAATCGAATAAAAAACCAAGCTGTACTTTTGACAATACAAGAGATTGGTAAAAAAATAAGTAGCTTCTTGGAAAGTGAAAAATAAAAAAGCCATCTGCCGACAGTGTGTATAAGAAATAGCGGGTTCAGTGATCAATACAGTGTATTTGATGAAGTTTTGTGCCAAACTTAAATTGAAATGCTATTAGATCCGCTACTTCTCATACACGCAAATCGTTGGCGGCAATGCTAAAATCGAGCTTCAAAACAACAAATTGAACTTTGATGAAATTCGAGGTTTTAAATTCATAAATTTGAGAAAGTCAATTCTACGAAATGAAACAAAGAATTTATATTCACACTTCAGTTATCGGAGGATATTTTGGCTAAGAATTCAGAGAAGCGACAATCGCTCTATTTGAAAGACTGGAGTATAATACAATTATATTTGTGGTTTCGAACTTACTCGATTTGGAATTAATAAATGCCTCTGAAAAACTGCGGAATCTATTGCAAAAATACTCATCGGGCAAAATTGAGCGGATTTAACTCAATGAAGAATCGGCCATTATTTCAGACAAATATATTGTAGAATAAGTAGTTGGAAAAACAAGTATTGATGATTGCCGACACATTGCTTCGGCGACAATCAATATCCTTTACCAGTTTGTTCCGGAAAAGGGCTACCCAGAATTTACCGCTGGCAACAGGGCTGAACTGGAGGTATTTAACCACGACACAGGAGAATTAATAAAAAAAACGGCAGTGAAGAATAACATAATAATGGAAATGAACACCTGACAGATTCTCAATTACGGGCGGCTATCGAGGAAAAGGCAGTGCGGAATCTCATAGCCGGATTTTATTAATTCATCACACATGCAAAGCTGGAAGAAGCTTGGGAATTGCTTACACTCGGCTTTCGGAAACGGACCTGGAAAGATAATCTTGAAGCCTTTATTATTGGCTATACCAATACCATTACAATACACAACCTGAATGTCTTCTATATCAATCACTATGGCTCGGGCATGACCTGCAAGGCTTACTATAAAGATGATGTCAATACCTGGACTTCTTTGTAACTGGGTAATATTGGCAAGATTGCTGTTGCCGGGCTGGATAACTTTATGGAACGGGTAAGGCGGCTTAAGGAGGCAGTAGCCAGTGCCGGGCTTGAAGGCTTTGAAAAAATCGAGTTACAGAAGATTTTGAACCCGTCTTCAGTGAATGCGTCTGGTAAAAATGCGGCAAAAAGCCCGAAGACATTACCGGATTATTGCCCGGTATGGAAACACAATCCATTCCCCGGCTAATGTCTATCTCGTGCATTTGTCCTGACGAACAAGGGCTCATTAATGTCATTAATCCGATCAAGTCTCATGCCATTCGGTAAGATGGTATAGGATGTTGGAACCATATTCCCCTGAAACCCATAATGAACCTCTAGAATTGATTAAAATAATTATCACCGTTCGCAATTTTTCAAAATTGCCTATCTGAAAATAAGATACATTATTATGTATGCTTTATAAATTACAAATCAGAGAAAATTAATTAGCTGTAAAATTTTTGTTCTCCTGGGTATTCTGACTTTAGTTTAGCTCTGATACTCTCAATAGAGTTGCCTGGATTTATAACAAAATCATTCTTATTACTTATTTGTTTGGTGTGTGGTATCGTATCTGATTCTATGAAATCCATTATTGATTCAACATAATCTTCAAATGCACCAAGATATGCCTGACGGGAATCATTATCTTAAAGGATAATTTTTTTTCAGGCTGACCGAACCGGATTTTTCCTTCATCCCGTAGCTTTTGCAGGGTGGTCTTGTTGGAAATGCGCAATTTGCGCATAGCTTCCTCACCAGAAATCCACTTGTCTTCCTTGATATTATGTTGCTCCTTCACCCAATTGACAACCTTGTCAATCAGGGTATAGAACGCTGCATCTTCCAGACAAATAATCTGCATTATAATTACTGCTATAATTTACCAGTAAAATATAAGAAATAAAGTTTACAAGACGTTGGCGTTCTTTCCGTAAAAATTATTCTCAAAAGAGGTTGTTTAAAAAACTTGTCCAAATATAGTCCTGAAATAAAAGAGAAACAAAAAAACCGCTAAAAAAAGCGGCTTTAAACTGTACCAGGAGCGGGAATCGAACCCGCACGGCCTTACGGCCACAAGATTTTAAGTCTTGCGTGTCTACCTATTCCACCATCCCGGCAGGTGCTATCAACAGGCGATAATCACCGATTGCTTTAGGGTTACTTCTTAAATAAATACCATAGGCCCTTAAAGAATAAAGCCCTAAAAGTAGGGCTTTATTGGAGCGAAAGACGAGATTCGAACTCGCGACCCCGACCTTGGCAAGGTCGTGCTCTACCAGCTGAGCTACTTTCGCCTGTATTGACCTTATGTCAAATGTGAATGCAAATTTACCCCCTTTTTTGTAAAAGGCAATATTCCATAACAAATATTTTAAACCCATCAGGCAGCGTCGCGGTATACCGCTGATTTTAAGGGCCTAACTTTTTCTGCTATTCCAAGGTCTTTTTGATCTCATTCAGCTTGATCAAGGCCTCCACCGGAGAGATGGTATTGATATCTATCTTTTCCAACATCTCCTGGGCTTGCTTGAACTTTGGATCCAGCTCAAAGAGGCTCAGCTGGTAGTTGTTCTTTGGGATATCCCTTAGATTCTCCCGCTGTTTGTTCACATTTTTGTCCTTTTCCAGGTGCCTCATGATATCAGCGGCACGAAGTACTACGGGATTGGGCATGCCGGCCATCTGGGCGACATGGATGCCGAAGCTGTGTTCACTTCCCCCCTTTTCCAGCTTGCGCATAAAAATCACCTTGTTGCCCATTTCCTTAACGGACACGTTGAAATTCTTGACTTTGGGAAAATCATCCGCCAGTTGGTTCAGCTCATGGTAGTGGGTAGCAAAGAGGGTTTTGGCCCTGCATTTGGGTTGGTTGTGCAGATACTCCACGATGGACCAGGCGATGGAAATGCCGTCATAGGTGGAGGTGCCCCGCCCAATTTCGTCCATCAGCACCAAACTCCTGTCGGAGAGGTTGTTCAGGATGCTGGCCGTCTCGGTCATTTCCACCATAAAGGTAGACTCTCCCTTGGACAGGTTATCCGAAGCCCCCACCCGGGTAAATACCTTGTCGATAATTCCCAAACGGGCATAGGAAGCCGGAACAAAACTCCCCATCTGTGCCATCAGGACGATAAGAGCCGTCTGCCGGAGAAGCGCGGACTTACCCGCCATGTTTGGTCCGGTGATGATAATGATCTGCTGGTTGCTGTTGTCCAAAAAGATATCGTTGGGCACATACTCCTCCCCGATGGGAAGTTGTTTCTCGATAACCGGATGCCTGCCGTCTTTGATTTCAAGGGAATCGGTATCCGCTATTTTGGGTTGGCAGTAATTATTGGCAGCGGCGACATGGGCGAACGATAAAAGGGTATCCATTGTCCCGAGTACCCGTGCGTTTTGCTGAATGCTGGTCACATAGTCTGCGGCATCCTGAACCAGAAGGTTGAAATATTTCTGTTCCAGCGCAATGAGGCGTTCCTCGGCGTGGAGGATCTTCTCTTCGTATATTTTCAGCTCTTCGGTGATGTAGCGTTCGGCATTTACCAGGGTCTGCTTGCGGATCCATTCCGTCGGTACCTTGTCCTTGTGGGTGTTGCTTACCTCCAGGTAATAGCCAAAAACCTTGTTAAAAGCGACCTTAAGAGAAGTGATTCCCGTGTTTTTGACCTCCCGATACTGGATCTGGAGTAGGAAGTCCTTTCCCGTATTGGCCAAACCCCGGTATTCATCCAGGTCGGGATCTACGCCATCCTTGATGACGCCTCCCTGATGGGTCAGCATGGGAGCGTCTTCCTGAAGCTCCCGCTCGATTTTTTCCAGCAAAAAATCGCAGGGGTTTATCTGGTCGGCCAGTTTTTTTAAGGCAGGGTTCTTTTGCCGCTGCAGTAGGGACTTGATGGGTAGGGTATTTTTGAGAGCCCGGCGGAGTTGGTTCATTTCCCGTGGGTTGATACGGCCTACGGCTACTTTGGAAATCAACCGTTCCAAATCCCCAATATGTTTCAGGTGCGAGGCGATTTCCTCGCGAAGCTCCAGTTCCTTGTGAAAAAAGCTGACAATTTTTTGACGCTCTTCTATAGGTTCTTTTTCCTTGAGCGGCAGCACCAGCCATTTTTTCATCATGCGGCTACCCATGGGTGTATGGGTATGGTCCAAAATCTGAATCAGCGGAACCCCGCCATCTTGCTGGGAATTGATGAGCTCCAAGTTACGGATGGTGAATTTGTCCAGCCATACGTATTTCTCTTCTGCTATCCGGGAGATCGCCGCAATGTGTTTCACCTCCTTATGCTCCGTTTCTTCCAGGTAATACAGAATAGCTCCGGCAGCAACGATCCCCTGAGGAAGATTTTCGATACCGAAGCCTTTCAGGTTGTTTGTTCCAAAATGCTGAACCAGCCGTTCGTAGGCATAGTCATATTGAAATACCCAGTCCTCACAGTGAAAGGTAGTGTATTCGTTTTTTAGCAAGTCCGCTCCATTGGATTTATGGGCTTTGGAGTAAATGACTTCTGAAGGGCCAAAACTTTGCAGGAGCTTATCCAGGTAAGAGACGTCTCCCTCAGCGGCCATAAACTCCCCGGTAGACAAATCCAAGAAGGCAATCCCCATCCTGTCTCCACCAAATTGGATGGAGGCCAGGTAGTTATTGCGCCGCTTATCCAGCACGTTGTCGTTGAACGAAAGTCCGGGGGTTACCAGTTCGGTTACTCCCCGCTTGACGATTCCCTTTACTTCTTTTGGATCTTCCAGTTGATCACAAATGGCCACACGGTTGCCGGCACGTATGAGTTTGGGCAGGTAGGTGTCCAGCGAATGATGCGGAAACCCGGCAAGTTCTATATGGGAGGCCGAACCGTTTGCCCGCTTGGTCAAGACAATGTCCAGGATTTTGCTGGCTCGGACAGCATCTTCGCCGAATGTTTCGTAAAAATCCCCCACCCGAAAAAGCAACAAGGCACCGGGATGCTTGGCTTTGATGGCATTGTACTGCTTCATCAGGGGAGTTTCTTTGATTGCTGGATTTGCCATTTATTCCGGTTGATTTATTAAATAAACCTTGAATTTAGCTTTTCCCAACCGGAAACAAAAATGCAATTAAAAAATAAGGGTTGTCTTAAAACTTTTTGGAAACCTTTTTCATCTTAAGAACAAAAATCGCTAGGTTCCATGAAGCAACCGGTAAACGAATGAATGAACTCTCCGAAGAACAGCTGTTGATTCACCAGGCGCGCGCCGGGAATTCCCGGGCGCAGAGTCAGTTGGTTCAGCACTGGTACAAAAGGGTGTACAAATATTCGTTGAAATAACTGGGCGATCATGACCAGGCCATGGACGTTTCGCAACAGACCTTCATTGCCATGTATCAGAAGCTAGGGGGGCTTAGGGATACGTCCAAATTTAAATCCTGGTTGTACACCCTCTTGGTGAATTTCTGCCGGATGCAACTGCGTTCCAACGGAAAGGAAGCCAAAACTTCCTCAAATGGCCATTCCCGTGAAAGCCTGAAAAGGACCCTTTATTCCATCCGAAGTGCGGCTTTCGATCCGGAAGAAACCCTGATTCAATCCGAAATGGCCGCTACCGTACAGCAGGCAATCTTACAGCTTTCTGAAGAGCAGCGGGAAGTGCTTATTCTAAAAGAGTACGAAGGATTGAAATTCAGGGAAATTGCCGAGACCTTGAATATTTCCGAAAATACAGCCAAGTCCCGGCTTTATTATGCGCTAAATCACCTGCGCAATTACCTAAAAGAATCCTCCTTTTCACCCCAAAATAAAAAGAAAAATGAGCTATAAACCAGATGAATCCACGTTGATTGGCTTCCTCTATGGGGAGTTGGACCCAAGCGAAATGCAACAGTTAAAAGCGTATCTTTCAGCCCATCCCGAGGTAGGGATCAAGTTGGAAGGACTAGAACAGACCCGAAAAGTACTGGGATTGCTGACTGATAAACCGGTAGAAACTCCGATACTCCTTTCAACGGTACCCACGGCTACTCCAATTCAAAAACGGTGGTTTTCCGGGGTGGTAAGGAATGCGGCTGCTGTAACGGTATTGGTTGGATTCTTGATGGGTTTGGGCAAATTTACCGATGCAGACCTTCAGATTGGATCGTCAGGGGTAGCTCTCGCCTTTGGGGGCAACCTATCCCCTAACCCTGTGTCCCCAAATGTGCAAGAGGTGGACAAAGAAGTACTGTTGGCATTTCTTCAAACCACCCTAAATGCAAGTGAAAAAGTACTTATCGACCGGCAGGAACAATGGCAGCAGGAATTGGCTGAAAAGTTACTTGCCAACCAACCCGTACCTGATGCTCAACTGATGGATCAACTCACGAAAAGATTGGAAGATCGAATGAACAACTATTTCCAAGGGGCGCAGCAGGAAAACGCCAAGGTACTAGCTACTTATTGGCAAGAGGTGGCTCTTACACAGAAAAATTACATGAATGTGCTGCTGGAAGATTATGCTGAAGGCTTGCAACGGCTTCGGGAGGAGGACCTTCTGTTCCTGCAGGATAGACTCAACGGACTCCAAGTAAAAAATCAGCAGCTAGAGCAGGAAGTGAGCGAAATCTTAATTTATCTCCTAGCTGAAATGCAAACCCCTTCTCCTTCAAACCCATGAAAGTAAAACGAATCATACTGACCATTTGCCTCTTTCCGGGTCTGTGGGTGACAAGCTTGCTTGCGCAGCGGCTGGATGCAGCTAAAATGAACCGGGACCTAAAAGTGGCGGCTGCGGCGTTGGGTTCTTTGGTTGAAACTAAACAGAACCTCCTCCTCGCCCGGAGAGAAGACCGCCAAACCGCCCAATACCTGGAAGGCTACGGCGTCATGCTAACCCTACCCGCGCAGCATTCCGTTACGGTCTTAGCCGCCAATGTGTATCAGGGAGCCGGGACAACCCAAATCCGAAGTTTTCAACCTTCTTCCCAATCTGGAAAGATAAGAATCGGGAAATCCTTTTCCGAACCAAACATGTCTGCTAAGGAAATCGACAGGGACAGCCTTGGCCAAGTACAGACGGAACAGTTGAAAGAGCAGGTCACCATTTTCTTGTTGGAATATGCGGATTTGATCGGACAGCTAGCGCCTGAAGACTGGATAAAGATTGTGGAAGAACGTTCTCCCTTTGTTTCAAATATGATGTTCTTGCAAAACAGGCCCACTTCCCCCATGGTTAAGAGAAAGCAACGGTTTTCGGCAGAAATCAAAAAGAGTGCCTTGACAGCCTTCAAGGACGGAGAGCTAAGCAGGCAGGAGGTTATTGGAAAGATATTGTTTTCGGAGTCTTTTTCGGAAGGCCTAGAACAAGATTTGGAGCTGTTAGCCAATATTTTGGACAGGCTCTATCGGCCCGACCTATCCGAAACGTTTTATTATACCGGCTATGCTTATTACGATAAAATTCCGGAATTTGGGGTGATCTATCACCTGAATATGCTGACTCCAACAGATAGGGACTTGTATCAGTTTGTGCTTCCTTCTGATAAAACGGTTGACTTGGAGGAAGAAAGTGACCCTGTGAAACTCACCGCCATTTATCCGCAGTTTTTGGAAGGGCTGAAGGAAAATATTCTTACCTATGGTCGGACCGTAAAGAGCATGGATAGCGCGGAACAGCTGGTATTCAATGTACGCTTGGGAAACTGCGTAGGCTGTAATATTCCTGATTGGGTGAATATCA
This sequence comes from Cytophagales bacterium, assembly GCA_038209145.1. Classification (GTDB taxonomy): domain Bacteria; phylum Bacteroidota; class Bacteroidia; order Cytophagales; family Cyclobacteriaceae; genus Lunatibacter. The sequence continues at coordinate 15,623 of JBBQXZ010000075.1, forward strand.
GCATTCAGATGTCCGATTTGTTTGCTTATGATGAAGGCAAGCTATCCATGGCGGAAGCGCTTCAACGCTTCAAAGTCGGAAACTGAGATAGGGTCATTTTCTGAAGAAAGGGGAATAACGCGCCTTTTTCTTTTACCTTTATGGCAGGAAAATGTGCTTATACATGAAAAAATTAACAATGGACGAGCTCAACCGCCTTTCGGTGGAGGAGTTTAAATCCACCGATAAATCACCTCTGATCTTGATTTTGGATAATGTACGCAGCCTAAACAACGTCGGCTCGGCATTTAGGACGGGCGATGCCTTCCGCATACAAAAGATCTATCTCTGTGGCATCACGGGCACACCCCCCAATAGGGAAATCCAAAAGACAGCGCTGGGGGCCACGGAGTCGGTGGACTGGGAACATGTACCCGACACCTTGGAGTTGGTAAAAATGTTAAAAGGAAAAGGAATAAAAACCATAGCCCTGGAGCAGACTTCCAACAGTATTTCATTGGATAAGTTTTCGGCTTCTCCTGACGAAACCTATGCCTTGGTATTTGGCAACGAGATTTTTGGTGTATCAGAAGAAGTAATTTCAGAAGTGGACCACGTCATCGAAATCCCCCAACTGGGGACCAAGCATTCGTTTAATATCTCTGTTAGTATTGGGATTGTGCTTTGGGATTTTGGGGGGAAGATGGATATTTATTGATATATGGATGAAACCGGAACGTAGCGGTTGCGGGATAGTTGTAATCGAAGGAATGCGGAGACCCCGGAGAGGAAGTGGTTATGGGGTACCGCCTGGCGGCTGAAATCGAAGCGTGGTGGAGGTTAAGTGATGTGATAACGTATCGGGACATGGATTAGCAATAATTGAATTTACCCAAACCCCGAACAGGGTTTTACCTCTTAATAGAAGGGTGTAATTTCCAATATACCCTTCTATCAGTAATTTTCTTGAAAATAGAAACCTTTATCCGGCCATTTGCAATGGCTTAAAGCTTACAATCAATCTTTCTTTTAAGAAACTTGTAAGAGGTAATTCTCCACTAGATAGGGAATAGCTAGCGGCCTGATTGTATGTTCCGACCCCTCAAGACTTATATTATTTCAGGGTCGGAATTAGTCAGAACTAAAAGGATTTATAGTCGTGGATTATTGGTTATTTAGTGATTCTTTTCAATTACAAATTGATATGGATATTAGTGAGGCACCGTTCATACGTTAGGTCCCAGTCTACCGCAATGGAAATCGGCGCAACCCACCTACTAAGGTAAGGAACGAATTTGCGTTATTTACAGGCACTTTTGGGACTCAGTAGCAATGGGAGGACCGAAATCCATACTCCCGTTTTGTCCATCCCGTAACCGCTACGAAATCTCCGCTTTGCTCCGATTTTCAACAAAAACATCCAGTGCCCGCTTGATGAGATCGAAGAAATCCCTAATTTGGTTTCACCAAAGCCGTGAAGACAAGGACGATATAGACGCAATAGCGTAGCGGGAGTTGCGTATATACAATTGTTGTGGCTAATGCCAGAAAAAACGTCATATATAATTAAACAAAAAATAAATTTGATTATTTTTGAGATATGAAAATAAACGACAAAAATTTAAATCGGATTAGAAAGCTTTGCGAACAATACAAAGTTCGTACATTCTCAGCTTTTGGTTCGGTAACTAGAGATGATTTCAGCGATGAATCTGATATCGATTTTGTTGTGGACTTTGATGAAAATGACCCATTCGAATACACGAACTTATACTTTCAATTAAAAGATAAATTGGAAAAGTTATTAAAACGTCAAATTGATCTCATTGAATACAGAGCTATTAAAAACAAATATTTCAAAAAAGAGCTTGATGAAACCAAAGTGTTGATTTATGGACAATAGGATTAACTCTTGGCTTGAAGACGTTGAAAGGTCTATTGATGAAATTTTTGACTTCTTACCCGAACAACATGACTTTTTCGTGTATCAAAAAGACTTAAAAACAAAAAAAGCAGTAGAGCGAAATATAGAAATAATAGGAGAAGCAATTAACAGGATTTTAAAATATAAAAATTGCGAAATTGAAATTAAAAATGCTCAAAAAATAATCGGAACCAGAAATCGAATCGCTCATGAATATGACAGTATTTCGGATGAAGTAATTTGGACTATCATTATAAAAGAACTACCTGAACTGAAAAAAGAAATTAACGAATTAAAAAATAAGCACTAGCCACAACACCGTTTATAATTAATTGCTTGGCTCTTGCCTGCTTACGAAAATCCTTGCGGATTTTCTATTCGGGTTTTATTTGCCAACTTTCGTGCTTAATCACGCAACTAATCATGCACCAAACGTTGGGCGTCATTAGAAAAAACCGAAAACACGAGAAACAGAAATGAATAAATGAAAGCAAACGAAACGAAAGTAGAAGACTTTTTATCTTCAAATAAAACTCAATTTGTAATTCCTGTTTATCAGAGAAACTATGATTGGTCGACAAGTCAATGCAAGCAACTTTTAGACGATATTTTGGAGGTTGGAACAAGCAACAAAATGACTGCTCATTTTATTGGTAGTGTTGTTTATGTTCATGATGACGTGTACACTTCTTCCCGAATTAAAGAATTGACTGTAATTGACGGACAGCAGCGTTTGACCACTTTGACTTTAATTTATTTAGCACTTTATCGTTTAGCTACTGAAATCAATGACGAAGCTCTTGTAAACGAATTAAGCGAAACCTATCTGATAAACAAATTTGCACCAGAAGAAGAAAAACTAAAACTTTGACCAACTGAAAATAATGATAAAGCAATTAAATACCTTTTAAGAAGCGATAAAGACGAAGAGTTTAGCGACTTTTCTAAAGTTATAGACAACTACAACTATTTCAAAAGTCGAATTACTGAAGAAAATTTTGAATTTGTACTGAAAGGACTTTCCAAATTAGTATTTGTTGAAATCTCGCTCGACCGAGAAAAAGATGACCCACAAAGAATATTTGAAAGTTTAAACTCGACAGGTCTTGAATTATCACAA
>JBBQXZ010000076.1:0-18642 GCA_038209145.1 Cytophagales bacterium
GTTAATTGGTGCGCTATTTTTCTAATTTGGGGTCATGGATCTTTTAGTTACCACTAAAGAAATTCATCAAAGTCCTGATTTTCCACCGCTTGTTTTCCTCAATCAAAAAATCACGCCCACAGCTACCCACGAAACAATCAATGCCTTTAGCAAGACAATCTGGTGTTAATATTTCACAAGTCAACCATTATCTTTTGAACGATAAATACTTAGCTACAAAAAGTATATTATTCGCTGTTTATTCCTGACAAGTAATACGTACCTTTACACGATGAATCAGGAAAGCAGCAGGAGAGACATAAGGAAGCTTGGATTGCCGGAATTGGAAGATTTTTTCGTTTCCGTAGGAGACAAGAAATTCCGGGCCAAGCAAGTTTACGACTGGCTGTGGAACAAGACCCTGAAAAACTTTTCCGACATGTCCAATATTTCCAAGGCTACACGGGAATTATTGGAAAAACATTTTATCATCAACCACATCCAGGTGGATCAAATACAGCGGAGTAGTGACGGGACCATCAAAAACGCCGTCAAGTTATTTGACGGAAATATCGTGGAATCCGTGCTTATTCCCACGCCAAAGCGGATTACCGCCTGTGTTTCCTCCCAGGTGGGATGCAGCCTGGACTGTAATTTCTGTGCCACGGCCAGGCTCAAGCGGATGCGTAACCTGAATCCAGATGAAATATTTGATCAGGTAGCCACTATCATCGAAGAGGCAAGACTGTACCATGACCGGCCGCTAACCAACATCGTATTTATGGGCATGGGTGAACCCCTCCTGAACTATGCCAATGTGTTGGCTGCCATTGACAAAATCACCGCCCCGGACGGCTTGGGTATGTCACCCAAGCGTATAACCGTCTCCACGGTAGGTGTGTGCAAAATGATTAAAAAACTGGCGGATGATGACGTGAAGTTCAACTTGGCCGTATCCCTTCATTCAGCTATCAATGAGACGCGCAGTCGACTTATGCCAATCAATGACACCAATCCAGTAGAGGACTTGGCTGACGCACTCAGGTATTGGTATGCCAAAACTAAGCGCAAGGTAACCTATGAATATGTCATCTGGAAAGGGATAAATGACGATGAACGCCACGCGCTGGCACTGGCCAGATTTTGTAAAATTATCCCTTCCAAAGTAAATCTGATCCAGTATAACCCCATTGATGACGGGGAGTTTCAACAGGCCGACCCAGAAAAAGTGGACATGTACATGCATGTTTTGGAAGGTCAAGGCATCATTGCCAAAGTACGCAAGTCCAGGGGGCAGGATATCGATGCGGCTTGCGGTCAACTTGCCAATAAAAATGATCTGGAATTAATATCAGAAGGCAATTGACCAAATGGGTCAAAAAATATTTTAAGCACATTATAACTGACGATGAAAAGAGTTCAAATGATTTCAGCAGCCGCTTCCTGTTTTAACCAAAAGGGGTTTCAGCTTGCTGAGGGAGAAAAATTGATTGAGCAAAGCGGTATTCCCATGGTTGCGTTTAGGGAAGAATTCGGGTCAATATCAGCACTTATTACCGAAATTTTCTACCGGTTGTGTGAAGAATCCGACTGCATTTCTGAAGGACTGGATACTAATGACACTTCACTCGGGAGACTCCTGAAATCTACCAAGGAATCTTATGAAGTTCAGACGAAATATCGTTTTGTTTTCTTAAACCTGCATGAAATCATAGCGCGGATAGAACCAATCAAAGACAGATACTATGAATTGATTTCGCTTCGGAAGACTCAGTTGATACACCTATTTCAGCTCCTGGAAAATGATGGATTATTGCGTGGGGAGGTGATAACGGGCCAATACGATAATCTAGCCAACCAAATGATTATTCTCTCGGATTTTTGGTTAACCCATAATTACATGGTGTTTGGCAAAGATAATTTTAAACCAGAATACTACAGTAAATTGGTGCTTTCCATCCTCGTTCCTTATTTGACAGAGAAAGGATTAATGGACTATTCATCAGCTCTCGCTTAAACGTACCTACTTATTACTGAAGTCAAACAGTTTTCTTTTTTCTTCTTTGCTCAGGTTATCATAACCCTTTTCGGCAATTTTGTCCAATATCTTGTCTATTTCTTCCTGGGTACTAGTTGTGGTATGTTTCGGGGAACTGGACGTTGCGGCGGGTTTGGAGTTAGGTGCTGTACCCGGTCTCCGGTAGGTAACCTTCACATTGGGTTTTTTGGAAAACAAACCTTTGATAAATTCCCCAATAGCCTGTATAGGCGTTCCGATATCTTTTCCTTTGTTTAGTTGTAGGATATAATAATACCCCAAAATCGCTCCACCCAAATGCGCCAGTTCGCCACCGGCATTGCTTCCGGTAGAATTTGCAAAAGCAATCAGGACATAAAAAATAGCGATATATTTGATTTTTACCGGGCCGATCAACAAGAGTTGAAATTCTGTATTAGGCCGTAGCGTCGCGGCGGCAACTACAATGGCGAAAACTCCCGCACTAGCTCCCAACATCAGGGATCCTGCCACTTGATCACTGAAGTAGGGTGCCAAATTATAAATGATCAAATAAAACAACCCGCCTGCCAAGCCTCCCAAAATATAAAGATTCACCAGTTTTCTACTTCCCAGAAACTCATTGACCAACAATCCAAACCAATACAGAAACAGCATATTGAATATGATGTGGAAGAATCCCTCATGAAGAAACATGTAGGTGAATAGTGTCCAAGGTTTGGTAATTAAAGCCGGGATATACGCGGGCATCATAAAAAACGAAATGATGGATCGGTATACCTCTCCACCCCCACCAAGTGTCAAAAACACCCGAAGGACCATGAAGCCCAGAAATAAAATGATATTGATTGCCATTATCTTATAAAGACCGTTGTCTTTATGGTCAAATGCATGCTTGAGATTATACCAGAATCCTCCGTACATATTAGTAGAAATTTCGTCTATCCCGCTTCCAATAGGTGACCAACACTGCGCCTACGGCCAGACCTGCCAGGTGGGCAAAGTGCGCAACGTTGTCTGCGGGATTACTTACAAATATATTATATACTGTGTATAGTCCATAGAACAACACCAGGTATTTTGCCTTTATCGGTATGGGTGGGAATAATAAGAACAACTGCGTGTTGGGGAATAACATGCCAAAAGCAATCAAAACCCCGAATAATGCCCCCGAAGCACCGACCATGGGGATGTTGATGATACGGTCTCGAATATCCAGCATTTTCATTTTTGCCCGCTCTATGAGGTCTGAGCGCTCGGGATTACGGCTGAATTCGTCAATCAAGTCATATATACTCGCATTGAAGAGATGCCTGTTGTCCGATACAAACCTATTGAATATTTCCGGGTCGGGATCCGCAACAAAAGCCTCGATACGGTTGTCAAGTTTATTGGTTTTATATATGTTATACCCCGAATAAAGAACCCCCGAACCAATGCCACATACCATCCAAAGGATAATGATTTTTTTCGGACCAAGAAATTCCTCCAAGAGGGGTCCAAAAATAAAAAGTCCAAACATATTGCTGAACAGGTGCCAAAAATCCGCATGCATGAACATATAGGTCAAAAACTGAAAAGGCATGAAATACCGAGACTCTATATGATACAGTGCAAACCATGCCTGAAATTGGGGTACAAAAAACATAGTGACGACGTGCATGCCTACCGTAATAAGCAAGATGTTTTTCACGGTAGGGGTAAGCGCTCTGAACATATAATTGCGATTGTTATGAATGGGTAAAAAAACTATCTATTTTAGTAATATCCAATTTTATAAAGGTTTTGTTTCCCGTGGGGCTATAATTTGGGTTTTTACAGGAAAAAAGCTGGCCTACCAAGTTTTCCATTTCTTGCCTATTGAGAGAAATGCCCCGTTTGATAGCGGATTTTTTTGCAAGCGAACGTGCCAAATTTTCCCTCCTATCCAAAGAAAGTTCGGATTTGAAATGCTTGAATTGCTCCAGGAGGGATTCAAAGAGTGCCTTTTCATTGGTAATGCTGATATCGGCAGGGACCCCTTCGATGACCAGGGTATGGTTGCCAAAAGGACTGACAAAAAACCCCAGATTGGCCAGCTCTTCCTGAAGTTCCATCACCAATACGTAATCTGCGGGGCTGAGGTTTACGGTTTGGGGAAAGAGACATTGCTGGGAAGAGGCTTTCGCCTGATGCAACTGCCGCACATAGCGCTCATAGAGTATCCGCTCATGGGCAGACTGCTGATCGAAAATCAATACTCCGGAAGCCATTTGAGCAACGATGTACCGGGATTCTACCTGAAAGGTACTTCCTGACAATCCTTTTTCCGAGGTCATTTCCTCAGCCGGAAGTAATGGCTGGCTCGCTTTGCTGGAGAATGTAAGGGTTTCCCTGGTAGGATTTGTACTGTCATCCAGGAACCTGTTTTCCTCCTCTTTTAAGGATTCTTTTTTGCTACCGTCAAACATCCGTTCCCACCCGGTGACATCCTGCCTCCGAAAAGCGGAAGACTGAAAATTCTTGTAGGAATTTTCCGCACTTACTTCCTGTTTTTTACTCAAGTCATTTTTCCAGGTTTCGGTGAAATTCACGTCAAGGCTGAAGTCCATCGTAGGCACGACGTGGTGTGCACCCAACGACTGCTTAATGGCTGCCCTGAGTAGCCCGTAAACGGTTCGTTCGTCGTCAAATTTGATTTCAGTTTTAGTTGGATGGACATTAATGTCGATGTGTTTGGGATCGATTTCCAGAAACAACGCATAAAAGGGATGTTGATCTTGGGCCATTAGTCCCTCAAAGGCATTAACTACCGCATGATGCAGGTAGTTGCTCCTGATATAGCGGTGATTCACAAAAAAGTATTGGTCTCCCCGGGTTCTTTTTCCACTAGTTGGTGTCCCGATATATCCCTGTATTTGCAATAGGGGAGTTTCTTCCTGGCAGACCACCAGTTGATCTTTGTAGGATTGACCGAGCAGTCCAATGATCCGTTTGCTCAATTTTCCCGGACCAAGCTTAAAAAGCTGCATGTCGTTTTGATAAAAGGAAAAACTAACCTCCGGGTAGGAGAGAGCTACCCGCTGAAACTCCTCAACCAGGTGTTTCATTTCCACTGCGTTGGATTTAAGGAAGTTTCTACGTGCAGGCACGTTGAAGAAAAGGTTTTTTACGGATATGGACGTCCCGTCAGGGCATCCGATAGGCTCCTGCTTCTTCACCTCGGACCCTTCGATGCATAGTAGCGTTCCCAGTTCATCAAAGCTACGCTTGGTTTTCATCTCTACTTGTGCAACCGCTGCTATGGAGGCCAAGGCTTCTCCCCTGAACCCAAAAGTCCGAAGTCGGAAAAGATCGTCCGATTGTCTGATTTTGGAAGTAGCATGCCGCTCAAAAGACATGCGGGCATCTGTGAGTGACATGCCGGCACCATTGTCTATTACTTGGATGAGCTGTTTGCCTCCTTCTTTTACCACTACTTGCACATCGGTGGCACCGGCATCTATGGCATTCTCCAAAAGTTCTTTGAGTGCAGATGCCGGACGTTGGACGACTTCTCCCGCAGCGATTTGGTTGGCAATGGCATCCGGGAGAAGCTGTATCAAATCGTTCATCTGAAAATCTTTCCTTTAAGCTTAAAAAGGACCACCAGGAACCCAATTCCCAATCCCAAATAAATGAAATAATAAATGATTTCGGGTCCTATGTAAATGTAGCCGCCCAAACCGCCTATCAATAAAACGATGATTATAAGTCGTATGAGACCCGTACTTTCAAATATACTTGTCGGATTTTTTTTGATAGGGCTTCCCTGTGTAAAAGCTCCGCGAATGGATGATCCCCGGCCTAAACGCAGCGTTTCCTCAATATCCCCGGAAGGTAATACCCCGTCTTTTTCAAGTTCTTTTTTTATGTGAGAGGTACGCATTTCGATCTCTTCTTTTACAGGATCGTAATGCCTGGGAACGATGTTAAACCGCTGAGGTTGACTGACTCTGAATATGGAAGGGAATTTCATAATGGTGTAAAATTGTTGGTTACGTTTCTAACCCTATACGGGGAAATGGCAGGTTTAAAATCACCTCATTACAATTGAATGCATAGGGAATAATCTGCCCTATAATGTCCTATCAGTGTCCTAAATTAACAAGGGTATTCTCAGAGGTAATGACTTAAGGCTCCAGAATTGACAAATTACAACGTGCTTTTCTGTGACCTCTTTTCGTTCCACATAAAATTAAACCGCTTACTCAATTAGTTGTTGGTTGAAATTAGGATTATATGTATGTTTGGTTTAAGAGTATTAGACTTACAAATTTAGGTTTAATTTGTTTCAGATAAAATTTTAACGCCCACATGTACCAAAAAGTTTGTTCTGTAATATTTGCGATCGTTTGTTTCGGCAGTATAGGTTTATCTTCTTTTGTGCCGGCAGCCGATTATCGCAACCCACTCCTCAGTGATAACGCTTCCTCACAACTGATGTGGGTGGATAGTGTTTTTAACAGTATGACTTTTGAAGATAGGCTCGGACAGTTGTTCATGGTGGCCGCCTATTCCAACAAGGGCCAGCAACACGAAGGTGAAATCACCAAGCTTATTCAAGAACAAAAATTGGGGGGATTGATTTTTTTTCAGGGTGGTCCCGTTCGGCAAGCCCATTTGACCAACCGATATCAGGACCAATCGGCTGTACCGCTTTTCATCGCTATGGATGCCGAATGGGGACCGGGGATGAGATTGGACAGTGTGCTTTCATTTCCAAAACAGATGACTATCGGGGCCGGTCCAGACGAGAGATTAACCTATGCCATGGGGTCGGAAATTGCCCGGCAATTCAAAGAGCTGGGGATGCACATAAATTTCGCCCCGGTAGTAGACGTAAATTCCAACCCGGATAATCCCGTTATCGGCTACCGCGCCTTTGGGGAGGGAAAGGAGTTGGTAAGCCGTAAATCCATCGCCTATATGAAAGGAATGCAGGATAATGGAATCATGGCTAACGCAAAGCACTTTCCCGGACACGGGGATACCAATCTAGATTCTCATCTGACCACACCCGTCATTGCCAGTACCAAAGAGCGTATTATGGATATTGACCTTTATCCTTATCGGCAACTGATCCAGGAGGGACTGATGAGTGTGATGGTAGCCCACCTGCATGTGCCCAGCTTGGGGAGTGAAATTAACATGCCCACTACTCTTTCCCCCAAAATCGTGACAAATCTGCTAAAAGAAGAAATGAACTTTAAAGGCCTTATTTTCACCGATGCACTGAATATGAAAGGCGTAAGTAAGCTACATCCTCCCGGAGAAGTGGATTTGCTGGCTTTAAAGGCTGGAAACGACGTATTGGTTTATTCAGAGAACGTGCCAAAATCAAAAGAGCTTATTCTCAAGGCCATTGAAAACGGAGAAATCAACAGGGAGGAAATAGATATAAAAGTAAAAAAGATTTTACACGCAAAATACTGGTCGGGCCTCCATAAAACGTCAAATATAGAACCGCGGGGAATAGCTGAAAGGATCAGTAGCTTTGGCACCATAGCTCTAATTGAGCAGATGTATGCAGCTTCTATCACGATCGCCAAAAATGAAGATTTGGCTCTTCCACTGAGAAATGTAGATATGCGCACAATGGCCTCGCTGACTCTGGGGGATCGGGGAAAGGAATTCAAAGAGCAATTGGATAAATACGGCAAATTTTCACACTATACACTACCTTTCACCTCCGCCGACAGAAGGGAAGATTATGGAGCCATGGAAGAAAATCTCAAAGCATTCAACACAGTTGTCGTTGGGGTAATGGGAGTTACAAACAACCCAAAAAAGAATTTTGGAATAAGCCCAGACGATGTACGGCTCATCAGTCGGCTCGGTGACACACACCAAGTTATCACCGTGGTATTTGGCAATGCCTATGCGGCAAAGAATTTTGAAAAGTCGCACAGTTTGGTACTGGCATACGAGGAAAATGAGTTTACGGAAAAGCTGGTGCCCCAGATTATCTTTGGTGCCAGGCCGGCAATGGGAACCTTGCCTGTAAGCCTCAGTGCCACGCTTCCCCAGGGGACGGGTTGTGAGACGATTCAACTGGACAGGTTGGCTTTTGGTTCCCCCGAATCCCAAGGCATGGATAGCAGGGTACTGACACAGATCGATCGGGTGATGGAAGAATCTATTCGTAAGAAAGCCTTTCCCGGGGGGGTAATTTTGGTTGCCAAAAATGGCAAGGTGGTACTGGAAAAGGGGTATGGCCACCTCGATTATACCAACAACCAGCAAGTCAGCAACGGAACGGTATATGATTTGGCCTCTTTGACAAAGGTCATGGCCACTACGCAGGTGATCATGTTTATGCATGGAAGAGGGTTGATAGACATGAACAATACCTTGGAAACCTATTTGCCTGAACTGAAAGCGACTAATAAAGGAAACTTGTTGATCAAGGACATCATGGCCCACGAGTCGGGACTGCTGGGGTGGATACCCCATTTTTCCAAGACGATGGAAGGGAATCTCTGGAGAGACGGGTTTTATAGTTCCAAAAAAGATGAGGTTTATAGTATTCCGATATCTGATGGCATGTTTGCCCACTATACACTTCCTGACAGTGTATGGCATTGGACAGTGCAGTCAAATCTCAAAAAATCCGGAACCAAGGGGAATGAACGATTTTCGTATACCTATTCAGATATCGGCATGTACTTACTGCAACGGTTGATTGAGCAGCAGACAAATCAACCCTTGAATGAGTTTTTGGAGCAGAATTTTTATTCTCCGCTGGGAATTTATAGACTGGGATACAGACCCTTGGACAGATTTGATAGGGCAGATATCGCTCCTACAGAGGAAGACATAGTTTTTAGGAAGACATTGGTTCACGGATACGTCCACGATGAGGGGGCAGCCATGTATGGAGGAGTTGCGGGACATGCGGGGTTATTTGGTACGGCTCATGACTTGGCGGTGCTTATGCAGATGATGCTTCAAGGTGGTAAATACGGAGAATTGGAATTATTGGCTGAAGAGACGGTAAAGTCCTTCACCACGAGTCAATCCCTTCAAAGCCGTAGGGGCTGGGGATGGGATATGCCGGAGCTTGACCCGTCAAAACGGGCCGCAGTCGGACAACTTGCGCCCAAAAGTACCTTCGGACATACTGGATTTACCGGAACAGCCGTCTGGGCCGACCCAGAAAACCAACTTCTTTATATTTTTCTTTCTAACAGGGTCCACCCGTCTGCGAGCAATAACCTGATCACTAAGGATAAAATAAGGGGGCAGATTCACGACATCATTTATAAATCTTTTACAAACCAATTTCTTTTGGTGTCGAATTGAACATTTCAGGGGGAAGGTGGTGTTTACAAATATTATTTATCTTTAAATAACCTGATATAACATGAATATAGGGATCGTTTGTTATCCTACATTTGGAGGTAGTGGCGTGGTGGCTACTGAACTTGGAAAAGCATTGTCCAGGCAGGGATATAAAATTCATTTTATCACCTATAGTCAACCCTCTCGATTGGATATTTTTAACGAAAACCTCTTTTACCACGAGGTTGACATCAAAAGTTACCCCCTGTTCGAGCACGCTCCCTATGAATTGGCCCTAGCCAGTAAGATGGTAAATGTGGTAAAGTACGAACAGCTGGATCTGCTTCACGTGCATTATGCCATTCCCCATGCTTCTGCTGCTTATATGGCCAAGCAGATATTAAAAGACCAGGGAATCCATATTCCGGTAGTGACTACACTCCATGGTACGGACATTACACTGGTGGGTAAAGATCCCAGTTATGAACCCGTTGTTACGTTTAGCATCAATAAATCCGATGGTGTTACAGCTGTGTCTGAGGATTTGAAAAAGGATACGTTGCAGCATTTCAATATTAAAAATCACATAGAAGTAATTCCGAACTTCATTGATCTGGAAAGGTTTAAGAAGCAGAAAAAAGAACATTTCAAACAGGCAATTTGCCCTAATGGCGAAAAATTATTGGTACATACCTCCAATTTTAGAAAGGTAAAACGGGTGGATGATGTCGTTCGGGTATTCAATGGCGTAAGGCAGGTGATACCTGCTAAACTGCTCCTGGTGGGTGACGGACCTGAGCGGGACAAAATGGAACGGCTATGCCGCCTATTGGGAGTCTGCGATGATGTGCGGTTTTTGGGTAAACTTGAGGCTGTGGAGGAAGTCCTTTCCGTTGCGGATCTGTTTTTGATGCCTTCTGAGAAGGAAAGTTTTGGACTGGCTGCATTGGAAGCAATGGCATGTGAAGTACCCCTACTTTCCTCCAATGCTGGCGGAATTCCCGAATTAAATATAGACGGAGTCACTGGCTATGTCTGTGAGATAGGAGATGTGGCTACCATGACGGCTAGGGCGCTTGATATTTTGGACAATGAAAACCTGCCTCAATTTAAGAAGCAGGCCCTCGCCAGGGCTAAGGAATTTGATATTTCCAAAATTTTGCCAATGTATGAGGATTTTTATAAAAAAACCATTGAGAGTTCCTTTGCGGCATTTACCAGTAAATAGTTTTAGGTTTATTTTAGCACAAAGATGAAACTACTTGTGGTGCCAATTACGTTTAAATTGCAATTGTAAAAATAATAATTATCTTTAGGTATAGAGAGGAATTCTATCACCAACGTCATTGGATTGTTTGATTAAATCAGAAGTAGTTGCTAATGAAAAAAATAGGAAGATTAGACAGGCCAGATAACAAGGGGACAGCCAAAATGTTTGCTAACCCCATGTTGGAAAAAATCAGTAGGACCCATATTAGCATACCTATTGCCATGTTTTTAAGTGTTGGGATTTACGCACTTTATGTTGGAATTTCAGCCACGATAATTCCATTCCTTATGGCTACCGCATTGATATTTGGTGGATTTTTGTTGTTTACCTTTGTGGAATACCTGATGCACAGGTATCTCTATCACATGGAACCCAATTCGGATGTGAAGGACAAGCTTCAGTATTCCATGCATGGTGTCCATCATGATTATCCCAAAGACATGGATAGGCTTGCCATGCCCCCATTTATTTCGGCGCTTTATGCGCTAGTAGCTTATTTCTTGTTTAATTATATTTTGGGGGATTATTTCTATTACGTCCTTCCCGGGTTTTTATTTGGATATGCCGGGTATCTGGGTGTGCATTATATTGTTCATGCTTTCCAACCACCTAAAAATTTTCTAAAAATACTTTGGGTTAACCACGCTATCCATCATTATAAAGACCCGGATGTGGCGTTTGGAGTGAGTACCCCTATTTGGGACTATGTATTTGGCACCATGCCTAAAAAAAATTAGAAGACATAAAAAAAGGCTGACTAAAATTCAGCCTTTTTTTATGCAAGAAATATAAATTGAGAAGAGATTTCCATGTCATGAATGATAAAATGATGAAAGTAGGGATTGTTGGGTTGGGATGGATCGGTGAACCCCTTGCCCACAGGCTCCTGGGCAGCGGATATGCCGTCATTGGTACTACCACGCAGCCGGAAAAAAAGCAAAGGTTGCAGCAAGCAGGCATTTCTACCAAATTATTGCAATTCAATCCTTTTCCAATAGGGGAAGAAGTGGAAGAAATTTTTAACGTGGATATTTTATACATCAATATTCCTCCTTCGAGGAGGACTAATCCTGACAGTTTTCATCCGGAGCAAATTACCCAAATACGAAACCTAGCTATCAAAGGCCGAGTGTCTAAAATCATTTATGTCTCCGCTACTTCCGTCTATCCCGATCTTGGTCAGGAAGCCCAAGAAGCCGATGAGCTAAGCCTGTCTACTACCGGGAATCCCTCCCTGTTGTCAGCAGAACAAGTTCTTTGGGAAAATAAATCATATGACCTCACAGTAATCCGTTTTGGCGGGCTCCTGGGAGACAATCGGGTGCCGGGGAAATATTTTTCTGGAAAGGAATTTGTAGCCGGACATCCACCGGCAAACTACGTTTATAGAAATGATGCGGTAAGGGCTATTGAATGGATTATGACCCATTCTCTCTGGAATGCAACGTACAATGTCGTTGCTCCTATTCATCCACAAAAATTCGAAATATATGAGCAAAACGCAAAAGCTCTGGGTTTTCCTCCCCCAATAAGTTATGAATCCGGATCTCTCAGTTCTTGGAAACGGATCAGTCCAGCTAAATTTTTGGAAACAGGATTCAAATTTGACTATCCGGACCCGTTAACTTTTCCCTATTATGTATAAAGTCGGGCAAAATATTAAACCTTTATTTTATGTGGAAATTCATAAGACGCTTCCCAAACCAATTACCGAAAACTACTATAAAATAAAAATTATTCATATTCAAGCGATTCTGTTCAATAGAATATTCGGTTGATAATTTTAATCAGTATTGATTATCAGGTATATTTGTATATACGTATATACGGTTTTTGAAAAATAAGTTATTTCTTTACTTTTGTAGTGTAGAAAAAATAACCATGGATAAATATTCTTACATCTCCAATGCCCACGTAGCCTACATCGATGAGCTCTACGTGGATTATAAATCCAATCCGGATGCCATCGACTCAAGTTGGAAGGCTTTTTTTGACGGGTTTGACTTTGCCATTGCTAAGTTTGGCGATGATGAAGAAGAGGGTGTAGTCCTTCCAATGGCACCTGTAAACGGTAATTTGGCTACCAAGGGCACCATCATGAATGTGGAGGAGTTGCCCAAGGAAATCAAGGTACGCGCCTTAATTCACGCCTACCGATCAAGGGGACACCTCAGGTCCGACACCAATCCAGTAAGAGAAAGAAGAGACAGAAAAGCCCTGCTTGATTTGGAGGATTTTGGGCTGGATAAGGGTGATTTGTCGACTGATTTTCAGGCTGGAAATGAAATAGGTATCGGAAAAGCAACCTTACAACGAATTGTAGATGCACTTAAGAAGATCTATGAAGGTTCTATGGGCTTTGAATATCTGTATATCCGGGATCCGGAAATGTTGGATTGGCTGAGACTCAAAATAGAGAAAGATGCCTTGGAATTCAACCCTCCTTCCGATGAGAAGAAGCGGATTCTTTCGAAATTGAACGAAGCGGTGGTTTTTGAAAACTTCCTGCATACCAAATATTTGGGTCAAAAGCGTTTTTCACTGGAAGGTGGGGAAAGTACCATTCCGTTTCTGGACGCACTGATCTCCAATGCTGCGGATTTGGGAGTTGAGGAAGTGATGATTGGAATGGCACATCGGGGAAGATTGAATGTTTTGGCCAACATTATGGGGAAAACATACGAGCAGATTTTTTCCGAATTCGAAGGTACAGCCAAGCCTGATTTGACAATGGGCGATGGCGATGTAAAATACCACATGGGGTTTTCCAGTGAAGTGCCTACCTTCCGCAACAAAATGATGATTCTAAAACTGGCACCAAATCCGTCTCACTTGGAGGCTGTAAATCCGGTTGTGGAAGGCTTTGTCCGTGCCAAGATTGACCATCAATATGGCCATGATGCCAGCAAGATGATCCCTATCTTGATCCATGGTGACGCTGCGGTCGCCGGTCAGGGAATCGTCTATGAGGTGACCCAGATGGCAAGCCTCAAAGGATACCATACTGGAGGTACCATACATTTTGTCATTAACAACCAGGTGGGCTTCACCACTGATTTTGATGATGCGCGAAGCTCTATTTATTGTACCGATGTTGCCAAAGTAATCGATGTACCGGTCATTCACGTAAACGGAGACGATCCGGAAGCAGTGGTATTTGCCGCCAAGCTGGCCGTGGAGTTTCGCCAGAAATATCATCGCGATATATTTGTGGACATGGTGTGCTACCGCCGTCATGGGCACAATGAATCCGATGAGCCAAAATTCACCCAGCCGGAATTGTATAATATCATCTCAAAGCATTCTAATCCAAGGGAAATTTATAATAAAAAGCTTCTTGAAAGAGGTGATGTGGATGCGGAACTTGCCCAACACATGGACAAGGAATTCCGGCAGCTGCTTCAGGATCGGCTAAACCTGGTAAAGGAAAAGCCTCTTCCTTACAACTATTCCCCTTTCGAAAAAGCCTGGAATGAACTGAGAAGATCCAGACCTGAAGATTTTGATCTTTCACCGGAAACGGGCATTACTCAAGAAGTAATTGACAAAGTAGCCGAAGCCCTAACAATTACCCCAAAAGGTTTCAAACCGATCAAACAGATCGAAGCGCAGATGAGGCAGCGAAAGGAAATGTTTTTCCAAAGTAAATCACTCAACTGGGCAGCGGCTGAACTGCTGGCTTATGGGTCTTTGTTGATGGATGGAAAAGCAGTTAGATTAACGGGACAAGATTGTCAGCGGGGAACTTTTTCCCACAGACATGCCGTCATCCACGATGCGCAATCAAACAAACCCTATAATTCCCTTGGGGAGTTGAAAGACAGTAAGGGAAAATTTTACATCTATAATTCCCTGCTTTCTGAATACGCAGTACTCGGGTTTGAATATGGATATGCCATGGCCAACCCCTCCGCACTCACCATTTGGGAAGCGCAGTTTGGCGACTTTGCCAATGGTGCGCAGACTATGATTGACCAGTTCATTACATCAGGTGAATCCAAGTGGCAGAAAATGAGTGGATTGGTCATGCTGTTGCCTCATGGCTACGAAGGTCAGGGGCCGGAGCATTCCAATGCAAGACCGGAAAGATTCCTTCAATTGTCTGCGGAAAACAACATAGTAGTAGCCAATATTACCGAACCGTCCAACTTCTTTCACCTGCTTCGTAGGCAGATGACATGGGAATTCCGAAAGCCCTGTGTAGTGATGTCACCTAAATCTCTGCTGAGGCATCCAAAGGTTTTCTCTCCCATTGAAGAGTTCACTTCGGGTCGTTTTCGTGAACTAATTTTGGATAAAACCGTACAGGAAAAGGATGTCAAGCGGGTGATAATGTGCTCGGGTAAGATATTTTATGAACTGGATGAATTGCGGGAAAAAGAGAAGGTAAATGATGTGGCAATCATCCGCATAGAACAACTTCATCCCCTTCCTAAAAAACAATTGTTGGAAGCGCTAAAGCGCTATGAAAAAGCCGAAGTGGTCTGGGTGCAGGAAGAGCCGGAAAATATGGGATATTGGGCCTATATGGTAAGGAATCTTTTTAAGGACATTGTCATGGATGTCATAGCACGTAAACCAAGTGCCTCCCCGGCAACTGGCTTCAACAAAATCCATATAGCAGAACAAAAGGCTATTTTGGAAAAGGCATTAAAAATTAATTCCTAACTTGGAAACCATATCCGTATTAAATAGCAATAGATCCACGAACTTTTTTAGTTCATAGCCAAAAAGCAACCAAAACATGAGTATAGCAATCAAAGTTCCCGCAGTAGGGGAATCCATCACAGAAGTAACCATTGGCCAATGGTTTAAAAATGACCGCGACTACGTGGAAATGGATGAAGTCATCTGTGAACTCGAGTCTGATAAAGCGACTTTTGAACTTACTGCGGAAGCTTCAGGTGTTCTCCATACCAAGGCTGAGAATGGAGAAACACTGGAAATTGGTGCCGTAATTTGTGAAATTGACACCGATGCCAAAGAGGGTTCTGACGGGGCAGCTGGATCAAAATCTCCGGATACTGAAAAGCAGACTTCCAAAGCCGAAGAAAAAAGACCAGCTTCCCCGGGCCAAGTAAAGGAAATGGTTGTTCCTACGGTGGGAGAATCCATCACAGAAGTAACACTGGCTACATGGCTAAAGGAAGATGGCGCTTATGTGGAGCTGGACGAAATAATTGCCGAAGTGGATTCCGACAAAGCAACTTTTGAGTTGCCAGCCGAAGCGGCGGGAATTTTAAAACATGTTGCCAAAGAAGGGGATACGCTTGAAATAGGTGGACTAATTTGTAGGATAGAAGCTTCCGATGATGGGACTTCAGATAAACTTCCTGACAAGTCATCCCCAGCTGGATCCAAGCCGGGAGTTTCCACAAAAGAATCCTATGCCTCTGGGCATGCTTCACCCGCCGCGGCAAAAATTCTAGCCGAAAAAGGGATAGCTAACTCAGAAGTATCTGGAACTGGCAAAGATGGAAGAATTACCAAGGAAGATGCTGAGAAGATAGAGAAAGCCGCCCAAGAGGTAGCCAAACCGCCAACTAAGGAAGCACCAGTGTCCGCTGCTAAACAACCGGCATCTTCAACACAGGAAGGCGACCGCAATCAGCGAAGGGAGAAAATGACTTCTTTGAGAAGGACTATTTCCCGAAGACTGGTAGCCGTCAAAAATGAGACGGCCATGTTTACCACATTCAATGAGGTAAACATGAAGCCCATTATGGACCTAAGGAAACAATATAAAGATCAATTTAAGGACAAATACAGCGTAAATCTTGGATTTATGTCCTTTTTCACCAAAGCGACGTGTATTGCTTTGCAAGAATGGCCTGCTGTCAATGCCCAATTAGATGGCAATGAAATCATTTATAATGATTTTTGCGATATTTCCATCGCCGTTTCTTCCCCGAAAGGACTGGTTGTACCGGTGATCAGAAACGCGGAGAAAATGTCTTTTGCGGAAATTGAAAAGGAAGTTGTCCGCTTGGCCATCAAAGCCCGAGACGGTAAACTCACCATTGATGAGATGACCGGCGGTACGTTTACATTGACTAACGGAGGTATCTTTGGGTCTATGATGTCCACCCCTATCATCAATGCCCCCCAGTCTGCTATTTTGGGCATGCACAACATTGTGGAGCGGCCTATGGCTGTCAATGGCGAAGTCAAAATTCTTCCCATGATGTATTTGGCGCTATCCTACGATCATCGGACGATAGACGGTAGGGAGTCGGTAAGCTTTCTGGTACGGGTCAAGCAATTGTTGGAGGATCCGGCGAGGTTATTGATTGGCGTTTAAGTCATGGAATTATAATCAACTTTACCCTCCAAGCGTTAAAATCTTGGAGGGTTTTTTAACCCTTATCGAATTATCAGCGAATAAACCGGACGCTCATCGGCTGGTTCAACCATAAAAAACCGTAACTTATGTACGACTTAATCGTAATCGGATCTGGTCCTGGAGGCTATGTAGCTGCCATACGCGGCGCTCAGTTGGGCCTTAAAACTGCCATTGTTGAAAAATACCCAACCTTGGGGGGAACTTGTCTCAATGTGGGCTGTATTCCATCCAAAGCACTATTGGATTCTTCGGAACACTATCATAATGCAGCCCATTCTTTCCAATCTCACGGTATTGAGTTGAAAAGCCTTAAGGTCAATCTGAAGCAAATGATTAACAGAAAGGGCGAAGTCGTCAAGCAAAATGTGGACGGAATAGCCTATTTGATGTAGAAAAATAAAATTGATGTGTACCAGGGTGTGGGATCTTTTGTGGATGCCAGTAGGGTCAAGGTATCGGCGGAGGATGGCACATCCAAGGAGATTACCGGAAAACACATTATCATAGCTACAGGCTCTAAGCCTTCGAGTCTACCTTTCATCAGCTTGGACAAAGAGCGGGTGATAACATCCACGGAGGCCCTAAACCTAACAGAGATCCCAAAGCATCTTATCGTGATCGGAGGCGGTGTGATTGGCTTGGAACTCGGCTCTGTCTATGCCCGAATAGGAGCCAAAGTATCCGTGGTGGAGTTTATGGATTCGCTTATTCCTACCATGGACAGATCCATGGGAAAGGAGCTTCAAAAGTCCATGAAGAAACTGGGTGTTGAATTTTATCTTAAACATAAAGTGTCTGGGGTAGATCGAAAAGGTAAGGAAGTTTCTGTCAAAGCTGAAAACAGCAACGGAGAAACGGTAGAACTGAAAGGGGACTATGTTTTGGTGTGTATTGGTAGAAAACCATACACAGAAGGACTTAATGCAGAAGCAGCGGGAGTAAAAATCTCGGACCGTGGTCAAGTAGAAGTTGATGAACACCTAAAAACAACCGCTGACAATATTTATGCCATTGGAGATGTGGTCAAAGGAGCCATGTTGGCCCATAAGGCTGAAGAGGAAGGCGTGTTCGTAGTCGAGCAAATTGTTGGGCAAAAGCCCCATGTAAATTACCTGTTGATTCCAAATGTCGTATATACGTGGCCGGAAGTCGCTGCCGTTGGTTATACTGAGGAGCAGTTAAAGGAAAAAGGCGTCAATTATAAAATCGGTAAGTTTCCATTTATGGCCTCAGGCCGGGCTAGGGCTTCCGGGGACGTAGATGGACTTGTAAAAGTACTGGCTGATGCCAAGACAGACGAAATTTTGGGAGTTCATATGATTGGCCCCCGAACGGCGGATATGATCGCTGAGGCGGTGGTGGCCATGGAATTTAGAGCTTCTGCTGAGGATATCGCCAGAATGTCCCATGCCCACCCCACTTATACTGAAGTGTTTAGGGAAGCCTGCTTGGCAGCTACCGACAACCGTGCCCTTCACATGTAATTGAAATATTGATTCTTGTCACATATAAAGTTGATATTTTTATACATTTACATGACGCTCCGCGTGGTAGGAAGAACGGACAAGCGGACCGGATTCTACGTATTTTAATCCCCGCTTCAGGCCTTCTTCTCGGTAAGCGGCGAATTGATCCGGGTGAATGAATTCAGCTACTTCGATATGCATTTTTGTAGGTTGCAGATACTGGCCCAAGGTTAAGATATCGCAGCCGTGAGCTACCAAGTCGTCC
>JBBQXZ010000077.1:0-18591 GCA_038209145.1 Cytophagales bacterium
TTAGCAAGCCGATTTGGAAATACTGTCTTTTCATACGTGGTGAATTTAAACTTATTTTTATTTTACCTTCGAAATTAATGAAAAAAAGTAAGATGCCTACAAATGCCAAAATTTTATTTCATTTTAATTCTATTTTGCCCCAATATTTGGAAATACCATAATTCAATTTTGAATTATTCAAAAAAAATAATTTTCCTAATCACAATTTAGTATTGGGATACTTAAATAATTTTTCCTACATTACTTTGTTGTTATTAATTTGCAAATTGAAGATGGCTAATCCCTTTTAAATACAACTCTTATCCTTAGTTGGAAAACTCTTAAAATTAATCAAAACTTTTATGCCTGGAATAAAAATTGCCTGTGTAGTTGATGATGACCCACTTTACAACTTCGGAATTAAAAAATTATTTGAGTATTCTTCCTTTGCTGAGGATAATCTCTTTTATAAAAATGGCCAAGAAGCTATAGATGGTTTGTCAGAAATAGTCGAAAAAGGCCTAGCGCTTCCCAATGTCATTCTTCTGGATATCAACATGCCCGTCATGAACGGATGGCAATTTTTGGAGGAATTTAAAATTAGGGAAATGGACAAGCATGGCATTCGGATATTTGTTATTTCTTCATCCATCAATCAGGATGAAATAGACCGGGCAAATGCGTATGATTATGTCAGCGGATATATTGTCAAACCACTGACATTGGATAAAGTCAAAGATCTCAAAGAAAAAATAGCCAATATGTGATAGGCAAATAGCCAGTTACATCCATTTCATTCTTTAAGGTATAAGCCATTGGATTTCAACGCCTGGTAAACAACTTCCATCACATTGGTACGCGTATTCAGTTGATACAATTTACGATTCTCTCTCGTAGGGTTTACCCTGTTGGAAAGAAAAACATAGACCAGATCGTTCACGGGGTCTATCCAGGCATAGGTCCCTGTAAAACCGGTATGTCCAAAACTTGAAGCCGGTGCACTTGGTGCGGCATTTCCGTTGGGGTCGCCCGGGCGATTTGGCCTGTCAAATCCCATGGCACGGTAATTACCGGATTCGCAGTTCACGCATTTGGCATATTGGTGTACGATACCTTGCTTAATAATTTGTTGGTCTCCATAGTTGCCGTCATACATATAGAGGTGCATCAGTTTGGCCATATCGTTGGCATTGCCGAACAGCCCGGCATGTCCACTTATTCCACCCATCATGGCAGCTCCCTCATCATGGACTGTGCTGTGCAACAACTGTTTCCGAAAAAGTGAATCATATTCCGTCTCCACTACCTTGGACGGTGGATAATTTTTATAGGGATTAAATACCAGGTTTTGCGCACCTAGTGGATGGAAGATTTTTTCTTTAAGGAAACTAACAAAAGGCACACCTGTAATCTCTTC
This sequence comes from Cytophagales bacterium, assembly GCA_038209145.1. Taxonomy (GTDB): domain Bacteria; phylum Bacteroidota; class Bacteroidia; order Cytophagales; family Cyclobacteriaceae; genus Lunatibacter. Next base: position 1,397 of record JBBQXZ010000077.1, read on the forward strand.
TACCACTAAGGGGGCCAGAATAAAAGACAGGTCACTGTATACATAACCCTGACTTGGGATAACCGGTGAATTCATGATTTCCCTGTATATGCGTTTGGCGTAGTTTCGGTGAATATATAGGTTGTCAGCCACCTTGATCGGAAATCTTGCCGAGGAATCATTTTTCATCGTAAACCACTTAAATTTTCCGTTTTTCCTGACCGTGCTTTGCCAAAATGAAATCCAAGCCCGTAATCCCGCTTGGTGAGTCAGAATATCTGAATATTTCAATCCCTCTTTGTTGGTACCCCTTGCCATAGTGAAATAGTGGCCCAAGGTCTGATTCTCATCAAATTTTCCCTCCCCCTTCAAAACCATAAAAGCGGCTAAAGAGGTACTGATCTTCGTTAAAGAAGCCAAATCATAGATATCGTCCAAACTTACCTGCTGCAGCGAATCATAGGAATGGTATCCAAACGCTTTGTGATAAAAAACCTTACCACCCTTTGCTACCAATACTTGAGCACCTGGAATAGCTTTTTCCCTGATTGCCACATCAATCAAGGAATCAATACCGTCCAACTGATGAGAGCTAATCCCAATTTCTTCGGGCATGGTATAGGCCATTCGAATACCGCCTGGCAAATCCAAACCAGCCCCTTCGGGAAAACGAGGGGAAACCGTCACCGGAAGCCTGCCTTTGGCTCCTATCCCTCCAAATATGAGCTGGGAAGCCAAGTCTTGGGTATCGTCAGTTTCCTGATACGTTCCGATTACTGCATGGGATTGAGGCAAGTCAACCAGCTTATCCAAACTATAAATATTTCCGAATACGGATACCACTGTTTTTTTGGTGGTATTCAACTCTTTTAACATTAGGTTCATTTCTGGGGTAATCCCGAAATTAGTCCCGCCAGCCTTTAACTGTATGCCGTGAATGCCAATCAATATGAGGTCATAATCATCCAAAGCTTTCTTTAAAGCTTGTAAATCGGCAAATGTAGCCTCCTTGGATAGGAAAAAATGATCTACCGGAGCATACCTTTCCAGCCCTTTTTGAAAAGAGGTCTTCTCCCCCGTCCCAATGGCCAGGGAAGCAATTTTGTTTTCCCCAAAATTTTTTATTGGAAGCAAATCACCCTGATTTCGCAAAAGCGTCAACGAATTAGCCACCAACCTACGGCTGAGGTTTTTGGCTTGGGGAGCATTTAGGTCCTGGATTAGCCCTTGAGTTTCTATAGGTTTCCAATTATCCAGGCCGAGCCATGCTTTGGCTTTGAGTACTTTTTTGACCCGTTTATCGATTTCTTCGATGGAAATTTCTCCCGCATCCAAAGCCTTCTTTACTTCCCGAATGGTAGCCGATACGTTCATCGTATTCAGAAGCATGTCATTTCCCGCCAACAGGGCTTTAACGTCCACTACCCCCGGTTCGTAAAATTTAGCGACTCCCTGCATATTCAAGGCATCGGTAAATACCAATCCCTCATAACCCATTTCCTTCTTAAGAAGGCCTTCTACGATCGGTTTCGATAAAGTTGAAGCCAAGTTCGGGGTAGCATCCAATACGGGTATCTGCATGTGGGCTACCATGATACTGCCAAGTCCGTGCTTCATCAGCTCCCGGAAGGGATATAATTCCACATCTTCCAAACGCTGTTTGGAAAAATGGATCACCGGCAATCCATAATGGGAGTCCACATTGGTATCGCCGTGGCCGGGAAAGTGCTTGGCGGAGGCCAGCACTTGGTTGTCCTGCATGCCTCTCATATAGGCAATGGATTTTTGAGTGACATTTTCCTTTACTTCCCCAAAAGATCTAAAGCCAATCACCGGATTGTTGGCATTGTTGTTTATATCCACCACGGGTGCAAAATTCACCTGCAATCCCACCCGCTTTGTTTGCCGAGCAATTTCTTTCCCCATTTCATAAATCAGCGTGTTGTCCTGAATAGCTCCCAAAGCCATTTGATAGGGGAATCGGACCGTACTGTCCAAGCGCATAGCAAGACCCCATTCGCCATCGATACTTACCATTAGCGGGACCTTGGATTCTTGCTGATATCGGTTGATCATGTGTGCCTGCCTCACGGGACCCCCCTGAAAAAATATCATTCCGCCAATTTTATGGGTGGTAACCAACTTACTGATGGAGTCAATGTGAACCTGATCCTTGTTGGAATACACCGGCACCATAATTAACTGGGCAATCTTCTCTTCTGTGCTCAGTGAAGTAAACATCTTTGATACCCATTCCTTTTTATTTTCAGAAAGATTGAGGAAAGGAAGAGGCGCCTGCTGTCCAACCGATTGAAATGCACATGCAAGTAGAAAAAATAAGCTTAAAACCCAACGCTTTTTAAAATCTATGTCAAATAACCCCAAAGGGAGATAATGCAACAAATAAATTAATCGATTCATACCTATGCTATTCCTGAGTAATGAACCGGTAAGTTACGTTATTTTATCCGTTGGAATAATTCAAGCTGGCAGAAATTCTATATCTTGATGCTTCATTTCGTGTCACCTACTTTCGCTAGGAAAATTTAGAAATAATACCTTTATGAGTCCAACCTTAGTTTTTGGAGTAATCAGTGGATATTTTCTCTTGTTGATTTTAGTCAGTTACCTTACCTCCCGCAAATCGGACAGCCTTACCTTTTACACAGGAAACAGGCAATCACCATGGTATTTGGTGGCCTTTGGTATGGTAGGGGCGTCACTCTCAGGGGTCACCTTTATTTCTGTACCGGGAGAAGTTGGCAACACAAATTGGGCCTATCTGCAGTTTATAATGGGAAATATGGTGGGCTATGCGGTAATCGGCTTGATCTTGATACCGCTTTTTTATAAGCTCAACCTCATTTCAATCTATGAATATCTACACAGCAGATTTGGGAAAAAAACATACCTTTCCGGTGCGACCATCTTCTTAATCTCTCAAACGATAGGTGCTTCCTTTAGGCTATTCCTCGCTGCCACCGTCCTTCAAATCGCTTTTTTTGAATCTTTCGGCGTTCCATTCTATGCCTCGGTATTTGTCACCATGGCACTCATTTGGTTATATACCTTCAAAAGCGGCATCAAGACCATCGTTTGGACGGACACCCTGCAGACCGCTTTTTTACTTGCGGCAGTTCTGATTACAATCGGTGTCATTGCCACTCAGTTGGGGAAAGGAAGCTGGGAAATGCTTGGGTTGATTGTGGAAAGTGATCGATCGCAGATTTGGGTCTGGGAGGGAAATTCCAGCCAAAATTTTTTTAAAATGTTCCTTGCGGGAATTTTTATAACGATAGCCATGAACGGTCTGGATCAAAACGTGATGCAGAAAAATCTCACCTGTAAAAACCAAAAGGAGGCACAAAAGAACATTTTTTGGTTTTCCATTTCCTTTTTCATTTCCAATCTGCTGTTCCTTGCCCTTGGCGTACTTCTTTATTTCTATGCCATGGAGTATGATATCCTGATACCGTCGGCGACAGATGAACTCTTTCCCACACTTGCCCTGAATCATTTTGGAACCATGGCTGGCATTGTTTTCCTGCTCGGGATTACGGCGGCGGCCTTTTCCAGTGCCGATTCAGCACTCACCGCATTGACTACCTCTTTTTGTATAGACATCATTAACTTACCTGGGAAGAAGCAGTTGAACCAGGACAAAACTCGTCTCCTTATTCATGTTGGCTTTACCTTTCTCGTTTTCCTAACCATTATCGTGTTCAATGAAGTGAACAACCGGAGTGTGGTAGGCGCGGTTTTCAAGGCGGCAGGATTTACCTATGGCCCTTTATTGGGTCTTTTTGCCTTTGGATTGAGTCAAAAAGCTGCTGTCACCGATAAGTGGGTACCGTATATCTGTCTGGGGAGTCCGATGCTTTCTTTTATCCTGGACCATTATTCCGAAAGTTGGTTTAATGGATACGCCTTTGGATTTGAAATACTGTTGGTAAATGCCGCAATTACTTATCTGGGCCTTGTCCTAGTTATCAGCCGAACAAAACCGGCTACTTTAGTAGGGTAAATGGAAAGAGAAATATTGCGGCAATCATGCTAAGGGTAAGGGTAACTCCTAGTCCCAACAATCTGAATGGTAACGAAATCAGCCAAATAATAGGGTAAAGAACGAGAAGAATAAGCGCTATCGGCCAGCAAAGAACAAATAAAATGGCCCACAGGACCAGGTTGGTGAAAAATCTCATAAGGGATTTGGTATATGTTGAATGGATGAAAACCAATTTACCAAAAACATACCATTTTATAACATATTATCAATCAGGAAACCACTGGATGTCTAAAAACAAAACCGGACAATAGGTGTCCGGTTTTACAACAACTTTGTATGGTTTGTTGATCTATTTTTGTTGTGACAAAAAGGTGATCAGGGATGCAAATTCCTCATAGGAAAGCGCATTGGCCAAGCCCTCCGGCATCATGGAGTTCTCCATTTCCCTCCTGCTTGCTATGTCGGAAGCAGGCAAAGTAAACGCCTGGCCCACTATATTTCGGATCACTACCTTTTCGGCACTTTCCTCGGTGATAAAGCCAACAAAGGTTTTCTTGTTTTTTGTCTCCACCATCACGGTGGCAAAGCCCTGGGATATGGAGGCATCCGGCTTGAGGATAGATTCGGCAATTTGCTCCCGCGTCATGATACTACCTATCTGACCCATGTAGGGGCCCTTCATCGCTTCACCGGGGGCTATGCTGTGACAGGCCCTACAGCCTTGCTGTTCAAAGATACTTTTACCCAATGTTGGGCTTCCTTCAATTTCCTGCATGGCCAGTAAAATATCTTCGATTGAGGATTCTCCTATCTGTCCTTTTTGGTTTTTGATTTTTTCCAAATCCACCTCCGGCTCTTCCAGCATTTCCGCTACCGTAAATTCCCCGCCAAATTCGGTAATACCCATTCTGTTTTTTTCATTGAGTAGGGCTATAGTTGCTTTTTCGTCACTGTTTCCCATGGTCCATTTCTCCAAGAAGAGCTCTTTGATGGGTTGAGATCCCCTCCATAGAATTGATTTATAATATGGACCATGCGTATCTGGACGCGTTCCCCACCACCATGACCCGTCATAAGGCGCTTCCTGGGTGTATAGCCGTGATAAAGTAGCTAGTATTTCTGATTTCAACTTTTCACTTTCACTACTTCTGTAATATGAAATTAATCCGGTAACCACTTCCTGCGTGTGCATGTACCGGAGTGCCCATAGGGCAAGTTTATTGTTGTTTCCCCCGACTTCAGCCAGACAAACATCGGTTGCCTTGAGGTTAACCAACGCACGAACGGCCAAGTGGGGAAGGATGATTTCGGCATTTGGGGTAGCGTGAGGTCCCTCTTCTTGCCAGGCAGGTGCTTTAAACGATTGGGGAACGTTGATTTTTATTAATTCCTTGCCAAGTTCCGGGATGTTTGTTCTACCCATGGCAATGATCGTTGCGGATTTAATTCTCGGTGACGTACTGGCAAGGCTTTCGATCAGTAAATCCGAGGGAACTGCGGCTGCGAGTTCTTTCCGATCTGTCATGGCCCGTATTACATGTTCTCTCAAATCAGGGTCTAGGTAAATTTCCTGAAATTTTTCAACTGCCTTGACCTCGTTAATCTGCGTATAGGCATACAGTGCAGCCACCCTGGCATACAACGGCTTGTCTGTATCTTTGATCATTTTCCAGGCGGCATCAGAAGCTTTTTTTGCCGGTCGCGTGATCAATTCTTGCTGGGCATAGAGCCTTGCTGTAGCGCTTCCAGAGGACATCAGTTGGGCAAGGTCTTTTAATGACGCTCTTTTTAGGTTTGGAAAAGCTTCATATTCCCAATCTTTGGGAACTGCTCTTACCACGAATCCTTTTGAGGGATTGCCGGTATATCCGGCCCCGTCCCAAGCCGCCATATACAATCTCCCAGAAGCATCTACGTCCAAATCAGTGATTTGGGGAAGCTTGATAAACGGATTTTCTTCTTGGATATAACTGGCTCCATCTGCCTTGACCCGGTGAATATACAGCTGGCTTCTCCCCCAATCTGCCATTACCGGAACTTGATTATACTGGTCCGGCCAGCGATGGTCGTCCATAAAAAGCGCCCCCGTTCCAGATCCTCCACCCACATCTACCAATGCGGGAATAATTTCCTCCGTAAAATGCTTGAACAATACCGGATAGCCATATTCTCCGGATTGAATTTGATGGCTAAAACGGATATTCCAACCGCCTCCATCATTGGTGTTGCCACGGGTGAAAATATTCATATAGGGGTCAATGGCCACATCGTAAATATTTCGAAGTCCATGGGTGTAGACTTCCATCTCCGTGCCATTAGGGCGAACTCTCAGGATACCTCCACCAAGCATCGTGAGGGTGGTTCCATCCCGGTCCACGGCACCATGGAAACCAAAATCACCTACCGCAATGTAAATCCAACCGTCAATCCCAAGTCGAATACCATTGGTGGAATGATCCGTGCCTCTGCCTTGAAGAAACTTTGGTGAGCTAATATGTTCAATTAAAAGTTGCGAAGGGCCATCTGCTACGCCATCCCCATCTCCATCGACATAATAGACCAAATTCATACCCGAGGCAATGCTGTCTTCGCCAAAAACGGTATGCAATACAATCACCCGGTCTCCTATCGCAATGATGCCGCGGGGATTATCTACCTCCGCAAAGGTAGAGTGGCTGTCCACAATCCCATCTTGATTACAATCTGTCAATTTCACGATCTTTCCCTTGCCTGGCTCCTTGCCCAGAGAACCCATCATGTCCACACCTACAAAAACTTCTCCTTGGGGAGAAACCGCCAAGCATGCTGGACTAGGAGTAATATCAGGTCCTGTAAAAGGGGTGATCAATAAATCTTCGGGCCATTCCAATGCTTGGGCCATTGAATCCAGTGGCTCAAGAGCAACAGTAGACGGCTCACAGTTTACGTCTGCTTCTTTTGGCCCACAGGAAAAAGCTAGCATTGCCAAGCTGGCATAGAGTAAATTTAATTTCATAGATTTTTACTTAGAGATGTAAAAAAAGCTCATTTACCTGATAAAACCAACGCTTTTATTTATTGTATGAGTTTCTGAAACCCAAACTCCAATTTGTCCTAGGGCGCTCAGTTTATTGAACCTTGCCCATGACCTATTGCCTCCTCAATCGTCAATAAGACTTTCACCTGAAACTGAGGCCGCTTTAGTAAAGCTGAAAAAGCTACAAAAGGGCTGATATTAAGTAATTTTAACGCAAAAGGGAATAGCTAACACATATTCCCGGTCTAAAAAAAGATCCGGATACCTATAAAAGTAAAAATGTGGCAAGAAACTTCTGCTACATTTACATGAATATCAAACAGTTGATTGCATTTAAAGGTGTAGTCCACACTCTGTTTTAGGGCTGTTGTTCCATCTCCCACTGCGGTCGTCTCCCGGCACGGTACAATGCCTGCAGCCAATCGAATGATATCCTTTGGCAATCAATGGATGAAAGGGGTAATTGTGCGCTGCGATGTATTTATCCCGCTGTTCCGGACTCACATCCAATAATGGATAAAATTTAAGTATACCTCCCCGTTCTTCGAAAATGTCCAAGGATGCCCGGTGGTCACTTTGCCACCGCATCAACCCACTTACCCATACAGAAAACCTGCTCTTTATGAGTTCAAGGGGCTTGACCTTGTTGATGGAGCAGCAGCGCTCCGGATCAGATTGCCAAGTTTTATTTGCTGTGGTAAAAGCATGGTCTTCATCCGATGCTCCCACAGAAACCACGTCCAACCCATATAATGCAGTCAATTTCGCCTTGTATTCGATGGTTTCGTCAAAATGATAACCCGTGTCTATAAAATAAATTTTCTGGCTTGCATTGGCCGATGCAAATATACTCAACAACAAAGCAGAAGTAGCCGCAAAGGAGCTGGTCAACATGACTTCTTTTTCGTTGAAATCCTCATAAAGTTGAGCTACCCTATCCTCTACGGACATCCGGTGATATTTTTTATTTAATGCTTTAATTTCTTCGGATGAGAATACTCTTTTCGAAAGGATGGTGTCATTCATGGGTACTGCTAAGTTAGTTTGGAAACCAAACGAGGGAATTGGTAGGTAGTAGGACTAGTGTATGGCAATTTGAATGCGCAGTGCCACAATAATTGGCATAACCTCAGTCTATAATTCCTACAAAAATGATAGGTTTTATCTACTTAACCAAAAAAAGCTCCGTGTTTTTTAAAGATTTTTCTGCAAGCAGTTGGCATTTCTACATCAGGATAACTTTTCATTGTTTGAAAAACGCTCCGATAGTAGTTGGAAAATCGGGTCAGGCCGTCATAAATACTTTTTGCCTCACACTTACAAGAACAGCGATAGCCAGACCCATGAATGAAATTAAGGCAAAAGAGGTTTTCAAATCGAAAATTTCTGCAATAAATCCAATTAAAGGGGGACCTAATAAAAACCCAAAAAATGAAATGGACGATACCATGGCGATAGCAATACCAGGAGGATACGTCTGAGATCGGCCTACAATGCTATAGGACAAGGGAACAACAGAGGCTGTACCCAATCCCACCAATATAAACCCAACTAAGACAAAAATTAAAGACGGAATGAAGACAGCCAAACACAAGCCTGAAAAAATCAATAATCCACTCATTCGCAAAACCCAAATTTTCCCGTAACGGTTTGCTACCTTATCTGCCATAAACCGACCAAGGGCCATGGCTCCCATAAATGCAAAGAAACCTAAAGGAACCAAGGCTGTGGGCGCGTTTACCGCTTTGGCTAAATATACACCGGACCAATCAAACATACACCCTTCGCACATCATGCCACAGAAACCCACGAGTCCAATACGCATTATAAGTGCATCTGGCTTTTTAAAAACAAACCCGCCTCCCGCACTTTCGCTTCCTGAAATCTCCATTACAACATACCGCTGCGACCAAAGGATTATACCTCCCCCGATGACCATTATAAACGAAAAATGGATCAAGGGACTAAAATTCAAGAAAACCATCCCCGCACCAATGCCGGCTCCAACAAATCCGGCCAAACTCCAAGAGCCGTGGAATGAGCTAAGGATACTTCTGCCGTAATCTTTTTCAATAGTTAAGGCTTGGGTATTAAGTGAAATATTCATAACATTTCCTATTACTCCAACCACTATAACCAACAGCGCCAATTGAAAGCTGGTGGTGGCAAAACCCACTGAAACCAAGCTTAGGATATACAGGCTCATTCCAATTAACACAACATACCGGCTTCCAAACCTGTAGACCGACCATGCCGCCAACGGAAGAGCAATCAATGAACCTGCGGGCATGCCCAACAATAAAGTCCCCAACTGACCTTCGCTAAGCCCAAACATGCGCTGGAAATCGGGAATCCGGGAAGCCCATGATGAAAAACACAACCCCGTCAAAAAAAAGAAGGCACCGACTGCCAATCTTCTCCTTTGCAATACATTCATATCGATAACCTGTAAATGAGGCGCAAGTTAAGCCCGATTCTAATTATATCTTATAAAAAACAAAACAATAGTTCTTTATTAAATTATTACCACGGAAAACATCCGGTAAAACTATTGGTTAATTAATGGGTTATAATTTCTCTTGTCAAATTTGATGAGTTGAAGGAAAATTAACAGATAGTTGACATGGAATTCGTAATCGCCGGAGCCACCATCGGACTGGCCATTTGCATTATCTACGTTGTGATCAAAAAAGTTTTTGATTAGCCCCTATATTTGTAAAAGTAAATGTCCAAATCCGCTACACGTATTCCTTGTTGAAAATGAATTCAGAAAACACGATTTGTTCCATTACCTTTTTTGAGTACAGAAATGATAAAAGGCGGTGGGCCTTCAACCAAATGCAACTTGCCATAGAGCCACTAAAAAAATCCAAGGGGATTTCCTTTTTCAAACTACTGGGAACTGGCAGTGGTTTTGGCTTCTCGCTCAAACCGGATTTTCGCACGTATGCGTTACTTATTGTTTGGAAAGACAAGTTAGCAGCCAAACATTATACCCTTTCTGATGCCTATCTCCGCTTCAACACCCAATGCAGGTCCAACTTTACCTACTGGATGGGATGTATGCAAAGCCATGGCACATGGTCTGGAAAAAACCCATTCACCGCAGATCACACTTATTCGGGAGGGCCTGTCATGGTCATTACCCGGGCAAGGGTCAAATGGGGTAAGATTTGGAGCTTTTTACGAAATGTTCCAAGAGCAAGTAGATCAGCCGAAAAAGCCACTGGTCTAATCTTTGCCAAAGGCATCGGACAATGGCCCGCTATTGAGCAGGCTACCTTTAGTTTCTGGGAATCCTTAGAAGCAATGCAGGTCTATGCTTACAGGGAAGAACATAAAAAAATCATTTATCTGGTCAAAAAGGAGGGCTGGTACAAAGAAGAATTATTTGCCCGCTTTGTTCCGATTGACCCTTCTCTTTTCCATGAATAATCTTCCAAACTTTACCAAAACAAGGCTTGCTCCCACCCCAAGTGGGTTCCTTCACCTGGGAAATGTACTGTCTTTTTTGGTTACATCCGCCTTGGCCAAAAAGCATCAGGCAAAAGTATTGCTGCGAATTGATGACCTTGACAGAACACGCGTTCAAGATGCCTATATTGATGATATTTTTGAAACCCTCTATTTTCTTGAAATCCCTTGGGATGAAGGGCCAAGAGACACGGCTGATTTTAAAAGTAACTTTTCCCAAGTGCACCGGATGGACCTGTATGAGGAAGCCCTAAAAGATCTGACTGAAAAAGGTGTCTGCTTTGGCTGCATTTGCAGCAGAAAAAAAATAGCTGAATCGGTGGAATCAATGGGATATCCCGGTTATTGTAATACCCTGAATATCCCACTGAACAAAAAAAGAGTATGCTGGAGATTCCTGACAAACAAAGAAAAACCAGTGCCGATAATCGTTTGTCCCAACCACTTGGTCTCCACGCCCTTTCCCATCGAAATGAGGGATTTTATTGTTAGAAAAAAGGATGGTTTTCCAGCCTATCAGCTCAGTTCTGTAATAGATGACCTTCATTATGGTATTGATTTCATTGTGAGAGGAGCTGACTTATGGAACTCCACGCTTGCTCAAATCCAACTTGCTGCCAACATGCACAATGGCCAGCCTTTTCTATCCACAGTTTTTCACCACCATCAGTTGATGAAAGACGGTGAAACCAAACTGGCCAAATCAACCGGGAGTACTTCAATCCAATACTTGAGAAAAAACGGGGCAAAAAAGGCGGATATTTACCGAAAAATAAGCGACTTTTTAAAATTTCCAATTCCCGCTACCACGTTGGGGCAGTTTATCGGCCTATTTAGCCAAGGTAGTTCCCAACAATAAAATATAATTTCTTTATATTTAAGGGTTATGTCAATAGCCTAATTTTTATGTTTCCGGTATGCAGGTAGGTCTATCCCTCCTAATTTACCCACTATGCAATTAATGAATTCCTTTGCAGTTTTTCTAGTTGCTTTAACTTTGTTGTTTGGTTGTAACCTTGACTCAGTTAAAAAACCAACCGAAGAAGTTTATAAGGACATCCCATTTGTACAAGAATCCCATGACGGCTTTACACTTGATGACCAAGGAATACACCTGCCAGTGGTGGACATTCATTTTGATACAGAAGATCGGCTTTGGGCAGCAACAGCCAACGGGGTTTTTATAAAAAATGCCGGTTCTGGAAACTGGGAGTTTCCTGAAATAAACAAAGAAATTCAGGGTCCGGTGTTTGATCTTCTATTTCTAAAAAAAGAGCAGTGGATTGCAACGTGGAAAGGCCTTTTTCTTTTGGATTCTACACAATTGACCCTGATACCGGAAACTGCCGACCATCCCATTAGCAAGCTTCATCACGGTGCCAAAGGGGTTTATGCGGTAGGCCCTGACGGCAGCTGGTTGATAAACAGAAATAAGGTAACTGCTAACCCCTATCCTTTTCCACCATCCGTTCGGGATATCACAGAAGATAAAGAAGGCTCCCTTTGGGTGGCCTCAGACGTTGGACTTTACCGGTTTGGGTCTGACAAAACGGAACATTGGTATAAAAAAGGGACACTCCTAAGCGCTTATTTGAACGGATTAGCTTGGGATGAGGAGGGAAATCTATGGGCCTCAGGGTTGGGAGGCGTTACGAAAGTAGCCAAAAGCGGAACGGTGATGGGAACGGTTACTCCGGATCAGGGACTTCCTACAGTGTATACGCGCACCATTGCCAGGGACCCCGACGGCAGCATGTGGATAGGCACGGACCTTGGATTGGCCCGGTATTTTCCAGATGGAACCCGCTCGCTGAGGTTTAGCGAGCGATGGCTTGTCGATGATCACGTCAACGCGATTATCTTTGACCAAGAAGGCAATTTGTGGGCCGGGACAGACAAAGGGGTCAGTAAGATCGGCAAAACCTCCATGACTTTGGAAGATAAAGCGGGCTTTTTCTACTCCGAATTGCTTACAAGACATATCCGAGCGCCGTGGACAGCGGCTCAGGTACGTTTGTTGGAACCCGGTAAGCTTGATACCTGGGTACCTGAAGATGATGACAATGACGGGGAATACACGTCCATGTACCTTGCTATGGAAAGCTTTAGATTTGCGGCGACAGGTGACGCCGTTGCTAAAGAACGCGCAGCCAAGGCTTTTCAATTTTTGAAAAAACTGGAAGAAGTGACCGGTGTGGACGGTTTATTTGCCCGCAGCATCGTACCTGCCGATTGGTCCGACCTACACGACCCGAACCGAACTTATTCAAATGAGGAGGTGGCTTCAAGTAAAGTCAGGGAACCCCGATACAAGCCGGTAGAAAATAGATGGAGGCCTACCGCCGACGGCAAATGGCTGTGGAAAGGAGATACCAGCAGTGACGAAATGTGCGGACATATGTTTGGCTATTTCTTTTATTATACCCTAGTGGCAGACGATCCGGAAAAGGAAATCATCCGGCTTCATGTCCGAAAAATAGTAGATCATCTCCTGGTTAATGACTATTCGCTAACTGATATAGATGGTAATCCCACCCGTTGGGGCGTATGGTCCCCTAAACAGCTTAACCGCAATCCAGAATGGTTACCTGAAAGAAATTTAAATTCCATGGAAATGCTGGGGTTTCTCAAATTTGCCTATCACATTACCGCGGATGAAAAATATCAAACCGCATACCTTCACTTGATAGAAAACGAAGGATATTTGGAGAACATGGCAGAAATAAGCCAACAAAACCCCGCATGGTTCATTTATTTCGATGTCATCTTGGCTGCCTATATTTATCCCTTGTTGATTTTTGGAGAAGAGGATCCTTCATTATTGGCTTTCTACGAAAAACACATGGACGACTGGTTCCAAACCCGGAAAAATGACCATAATCCATTTGTTAATTTTTTATACAACTTCACTAGAAACAAGAATGAGGAGCTTTCGTCCAGCATTGCTTTTCTGAAGGATACTCCTTTAGATCTCATCGACTGGGTAATAGATCATCGAAACCGCGAGGATATTGAGCTGGTTAGAAGTCCAGTGCTGGAAGATTTACAGGTCAATATACTACAACCCCCTAGCATTCGGGCGGTAGTGAGGTGGGATAAGAATCCATGGGAAGCGGTATCCGGCACCCCATATAGGGTGAGAGAGCCAGTCTTTTGGTTACTTCCTTACTGGATGGGGCGGTATTTGAAAGTAATTCAGTAGGGATTGCGGAGCTTGTAGATAAATTTTGGCCGACCAGAAGTCCATAAGTAGGTTGGTACCTTTCTTTTCTAAAATCCGACACCAGCTACCTGCCGGCATGAATGACGGCTAAGGAATATACCGGATTGCCTTTATTTTTGATTGAATGCATTCAATTAATTAGTTTCATACCTTAAAATCGCTCCTACATTAACCAAAAAGCTGAATTTGGGATCTTTTAAATGAATTGAAACAAATATTTTTCCTATATATTGGAATAATATGTTATTTTTAGGCTTAATAAAAAAAAGAATTTAGCTATTATAAACCTGGAATTGTATGCCATCAACTTCAATAAACAAATGGGGTTTTATTTTCACAATGGGAATAGGCCTTATGTATGCTTGTCAACCAGCACAAAATAATGATACCGATATTGAAGTTCATCCATTTGATGAACTTTCTGAGGAGGAAAAAAGATTACCGGAAAATGCATTGATGGGAATAAAGGTACATGATGCCTTGGAGGCAACTTTATTTGCATCCGAACCAATGATAACCAATCCCACAAATATTGACATAGACCACCTGGGTCGGGTGTGGGTGTGTGAAGCGTATAACTATAGACCCGCTATCACTGGCAACCCCATTAAAGATGCCGGCGACCGTATTGTTATTCTGGAGGATACAACCGGCGATGGTAAAGCCGACAAAAGCACTGTTTTTTACCAAGATCCAGATTTGAATGCGCCCTTGGGTATATGGGTGATGGGAAACCAGGCCATCGTATCCCAAAGTCCTTATGTATGGTTACTCACAGATACAGATGGTGACGATGTGGCAGATAAAAAAGAGGTGATATTTCAAGGAATCGACGGAGATCAGCATGATCACGGAATGCATGCGTTTATTTTTGGTCCTGATGGGAAATATTATTTTAATTTCGGGAATTCCGGAGGTCAAATACTGGACGGTAAAGGTAAGCTTATCAGGGATAAAAGTGGAAAACTGGTAAACAAGGAAAATTATAAAGAAGGTTTGGTCTTCCGAACTAATCCTGATTTTTCAGAATTTGAAGTCTTGGGACAAAATTTCCGTAATAACTATGAAATAGCTGTGGACTCTTACGGCACCATGTGGCAGTCGGATAACGATGATGATGGCAACAAAGGGGTCCGTATTAATTTTGTAATGGAGTATGGCAACTATGGATATAAAGATGAGATGACAGGAGCCGGCTGGCGTGCCAACCGAACAAATAAAGAAGAGGAGATACCGCTACAGCACTGGCACTTGAATGACCCCGGTGTAGTCCCCAACTTGCTTCAGACGGGGGCGGGCTCACCCACGGGTATGGTAATCTATGAAGGGGATCTGCTGCCTGAAGTTTTTCAAAATCAAATGATCCATACGGATGCTGGACCCAATGTGGTTCGGGCCTATCCGGTAGAAAATTCCGGAGCCGGCTATACCGCCTCTATTGTAAATATTATGGAAGGTGACAAAGACCAGTGGTTTAGACCTTCGGATGTAGGCGTTGCTCCTGACGGTTCCCTTATGGTGGCGGACTGGTATGATCCGGGTGTAGGGGGGCATCAGGCTGGTGATCTTGATCGGGGGAGAATCTTCCGTGTAGCTCCTTCAAAAACATCCTATTCCAATCCTGAATTTGATTTTAGCACCGTAGAAGGAGCCCTTGAGGCACTAGCAAATCCCAATCTTTCAGTCAGGTATTTATCGTGGCAAAAGCTTCACTCCGCAGGAAAATCCGCAGATCCAGGTCTGAAAAAACTGTTTGAAACACATGCCAATCCCAGGATTCAAGCCCGGGCTTTCTGGATTTTGGCTAAAATGGAAGGAATGGGAAAAACGTACATCGATCAAGCCATCACCCATGAAAACCCAAATCTTCGCATCACTGGTATTCGGGCAGCCAGGCAAGTTAACCTGGACTTGATCCCTTATCTCTCTGTCCTTGTGAATGACGCAGATCCACAAGTAAGAAGGGAAGCTGCTATTGCCCTTAGACATAGTAGTTCCCCAGAGGCACCTGCATTATGGGCAACCCTGGCGAGCCATCATGACGGCGAGGATCGGTGGTATCTGGAAGCCCTCGGCATAGGTGCTGATGAGCAATGGGATACTTATTATGCCGCATGGCTCAAATTAGTAGGCGATAAAGCGATTGACAACAAGGCAAACAGAGACATTACATGGAGGTCACGAACTGGTCTGGCGGTTCCCCAGCTTGCAAGTTTGGCCACCGATAAGGATATCCCCCTTGATGACAGGTTAAGGTACTTTAGGGCGTTCGACTTTAATCCCGATAAGGCAAAAAAGTCCAATGCCCTTTTAGAAATGCTGGAGGATAACCAAATCCGCCAGGAGAGTCAGGAAGATGACGGTGGAATCAACCGATTGGTTCTTACGCACCTTGACCCCACTTATCTTGGCAAATCCGTGGCAGCTCAGGACGCACTATCCGCTGTATTGGATGAAACTTACGGTACGGAAGAATATCTCGAAATGGTTCAGCGCTTTGAATTAAAAAAGGAAAACCCAAGGCTTCTTCAGCTTGCCATAGATCAAAGCGACAATAATTTAGGCCGCACTGCGGCTACTATGTTGTTACGTCAGAATGGAAGTCCATTGATTATGCAGGTAATCAAAAGTAAAGACGAAAAAGCTATTCTTAACACGCTCATGGCCTTGCGCGGTGTAGGTACCCAAGAGTCATTGGAGATTCTTGAGGGTTTGACATTTGACCCGAAAGCACCCTTAACTATCCGCAGAGAGGCCGCGGCTGCCATTGGCGGGAGCTACAGTGGCGAAGACCGGGTGGTTGTCTTATTAAAAGAAGGGAAGCTTCCCGAAAATCTAATCGCATCTGCGGTTACCGGGGTAAGCAGGGCATGGCGGAAAAGTATCCGGATGGAAGCCAATTCTTATCTGGATAATGGAGATGCCGAAGGAAACAACCTCCCTCCAATGAATGAACTTTTGGCCATGACCGGTGCTACCGATAACGGTAAAAATGTGTTTAAGACCAATTGCGCTGTTTGTCATCAGGCTGGCGAGCTAGGTATGGATTTTGGACCAAAACTTTCGGAAATAGGAAGTAAATTATCCAAAGAAGCCCAATATATTTCCATTATCCATCCAGATGCGGGCATTAGTTTTGGGTATGAAGGCTATATGCTCCACATGAAGGATGGCAGCACACTGGGAGGAATTATTTCTAGCCAAACCGAAACAGATATAGAACTCAAATTGCCCGGTGGAAGCATGGTGCCAATAAAAACCAGTGATGTGGCAAGCATGACGCAGATGGAAAATTCCATGATGCCGGCAGGTTTGGAAAAATCGATGAGTACCCAAGAAATGGTAGATCTGGTGGAATTTTTAATGAGTTTAAAAACCAATTCATAATATAACCCAAGTATAGAGATGCAAGGACAGAAACGAAGAGAAGCAATCAAAAAAATTGCCAGTACAGCTGCATTGGGAATGGTAATACCCGGATTGAGCCAGCGGCTTTT
>JBBQXZ010000078.1:0-18370 GCA_038209145.1 Cytophagales bacterium
GGATATTTGAATTTCAATATTACATATTTTTTATTGATCCAACACATCAAATCCAAGACCTGCCGCAGTCCTTGCACTTGCGATGGAGATATTTCGCTGCGCGTAGATCGAATTCAGCACAACAAGTGCGTCGAAAAGGCTTACTTCCCGGGCATTTATCAGGAATAGAGAACTTTCTCCCAAATCAAATTTGATCCTTTCCCCTTCCAACAAACGCTCCAAAGCGTTGATATTGCTCTCAAAGGTAGATACTTGTCTATTTAAAACTAAAAAATTATTATACTGTTTTTCCAAGTCTGCAATTAATTTCTGGAATACAAGGTCTCGCTTATATTGGGTTATATTGATTTTGGCTTTGGTGACGCCAAGAGATCCTCTTTCTTTTCTCAAAAAAAGTGGTGTACTTACAGAAATTCCAAATTTGTAGTTGTTTTCAAAAAATGGACTTACCTCCATGCTATTGATTGTTTCGGAAAGTACATTATAGTTTAACTTGACTGTTGGTTTCAACTGTTCCGCTTTCCATCGGCGGTCAACTTCCAAAAAATCAATGTCGTAATCCATCAACCTGATATCAGGGTGACTCGGAAGTTGGGCCCTGAATGAATCAATTTCGAGTGCTACCAAAAGGCCATTGTCCAAACTCGCAGGTACAATTTGGGTATTTAAAAACATGGGATTGTCTGATTCATCCCACAAAAAAACGTTTAGCTCCTGGGTTTTGGCAAAAAAGGAATTCTCGGCGTTTTGTAGCCGAATGGTACGGTTCAATACTTGCGTATAGGCCTCGACGGTGTCTATTGCCGGTAAGTCTCCTTGAAAAAAACTGGTTTTAATGCCTTCAAACCTGAATTCGGCCAATTCCAGCCCTTCCTGAAAGATTTTCAAGTCGGCGTAGCTTTTTGCCCAGTCCCAATAAGTCATAGTGGCTGAAAGATACAGGTCATTCAGAATTAGTCTGCGTTCCTCGACCGTGGATTCCAAATAAATCTGGGCTTGGCGTAAGGCGGCTCTTCTTCTATCGATGAAGAGCCCTTGCCCCAGATTTACAGAGGCCCCTACCGTGATTAAGCCAGATTGGGGAACTGTATTTTCAGAATTTAAATAGGTCCCCGTATTTTGCTCAACTAAGCCCTTGAATTCCACACCCGCCATAGTGGGCACATATACACCTGCTTCCCGCTTGCGGTAATAATCCGTATTGTTGAAGGTCTTTTCATCTTGGTTTCCAAATAATACCGGATCAAATCCCCCCCTTGCCATCCGAAGCTCCTGTTTACCCAATTCAAGCGTAATATCCCCCTGCCTGGCTACCGGATGATCCATCTTGACCCACACCAAAAAATCCCCATAAGAGAGTAATTCTTGGCCATTTGAGGGAGAGATGAGGCCAATGGTTAAAAAGAATACAACAAAATTTATGATAGACAAATAACGCATTGGCAAATCCGGTCGAGTAAGGTTTAAAATTAGATAGTGTTAAACTAATTGAGGCTTAGAACTATTTTTTCTCGCTCTTATTCATTTCTTTAGCTTCTTTCAGGGTATAGAAATCAGCAGGAAATCCGTTCATTTGCCTCCATATTTCGTACCAGAGGGGCACATCGTTTAGCAAGGCGATTCCATCGGCTCCAGATCCTGGCCTGATGGCATCCGGCCAGGGTTCTTCGTCAGGGTCTTGCACCACGAGTATGCGGTACATGTTGTTGGTACTGGTGAAATTGTCTATCGCATAAACGACTCCCCCAAAAGTACCATTCGACAACTGGGGCCAGCCGGAAAATACGATTGCAGGCCAACCGTCAAAGATAAATCTGACTTTGTTTCCAATTTTGACCAGTGGAAGATCAATTGGGACCAGGTAAAGCTCCACCGCCAAAGAATAATTGTCGGGCATAATACTGACTATTTCAGCACCTTCCTTAATTGTCTCCCCCAACCCTACTTGTATGGCTTGAGTCACATATCCGGATTGGGGAGCCAAGACATAATACATGCCCGAACGTACCGTATAGTTGGAAAGTTGATTTTCAAGCTTGGTAAGCGTGGCCTCCGCATCATATTGGTCGGACAAGGCACTGTATCTGTCCGCATTTACTTTGGCCAACCTATCCCGGAAATCATTGTCTATGGCATTGAGTTCTATTTGCGCTGTCAACAGGTCGTTTCTACTACTCAATAATTTGTTTTCTGCACTGATCCGCTTTGCCAGGGTTTCTTGAAGCTTGATTTTCCGCTGCTCCAACTCGGTAAGGGATTTAAGCCCTTGTTCGTACAAATTCTCCATACGCTCAAACTGAACCTCCGCGACAGACAAATTCAACACCTCAGCTTCCAACATGACACTGTCGGACATGATGCTTAATTGCGCCTGCTGCAAGCGGTTTTGAGCCTGCTGCAGCCGAAGTTTGTTGTTTTGTGTCAATGCCCCAATTTGGTTTTCCTGCGCCTTTACTTTTTCTTCATATGACTTCACTGACAAAAACTTGGCATCTACCTGTAATTGGGTACGGTCCAGCAACTCCGGATCCATATATTCTTCCTTGATTTCAGAGATAAAAAGTATCGAATCTCCCTTATTGACAAATTCACCTTCCTGTACATACCATTTCTCTATTCTTCCCGGGATGATGGAGTGAATGGTCTGGGGTCTGTGCTCCGGCTTCAAGGCTGTGATTATTCCCCTTGATCGGAAGTTTTGAGTCCATGGCAAAAATAAAACCACAAAGACCACCAACATACAGTAAAGCAAGATTCTCACCCGCTTTTTACTTTCGTTGTTGGGTATTGTCATTTTGTAACTTTGAAAGGAAGAAAGATCAATTCGGTCTTTAATCGTGTTTTTTGAAATATTCAACATACCAATCAGTAGTTTTCTCCTTTTAAATAAGATTTATATTCAATGAATGTACCTTTGAAGACAATTTCTCCCTGATCCAATTCCACAATGGTATCAGCCCGTTCAATGGTTCGTTCTTGGTTCGACACAGCCACCAAGGTCCAAGGACCGTCGAATATATAGTTTAATAGTTTGTTGGAATCTTTTTTGTTTAAGTGGTTAAACTCCTCCTCAAGCAACATCAATTTTGGATTGCAGTAAATGCTTCTTGCCAAAATGATTTTACTGATTGCCGCATGGCTGATTTGTTTTCCCTCAGGCAACAAAATGGTATCCAAGTCCTCTTTCAGTTTATATACATATTCGTCTAATTCCACCAACTTGATAATATCTCTCAACCTATCCTCATCGCTGTCTTTACCTACGGTGATATTTTCCCGAATAGTCCCGTGAAAAATGGATTGGTGAGAAAGCGAATCACCGATCATGGACCTCAGTTTGTCCAATGCCAAGGTTTCCAAAGGCAGCTTATTGATGTTGATTCTTCCCGAGTAATCTTCTATTAATCCTGCCATCAAATACAGTAAAGTACTCTTTCCCGAGCCGCTTTTTCCCGTAACAACTACTTTTTCTCCTGATTTGATTTCTAGACTAATCCTATCCAAAATAGGTCTGTCGGCATTGGAATGCTTAAAGCTAAGGTCTCTAATCTCATAATGTAGCCCTTCTGGATCGGTATCAAGGGATTTATCTACGCCATCGTTCCTTTCCAGTTCCATATCCATGATAAGTCCGATCTTTTGGGTAGCGGTAAGGGTATCATAAACCGTTTCCAAACTCAAAATAAGCTTTTCCACGGAAGCAATTATCAATACGATAATTATCTCCGCTGCCACAAACTGACCGATGCTAATCTCATCATTCATTAAGAGTAAACTGCCTGCAACCAAAAGAGAGACGACAATAAGGACCTTAAAGGCAATCATCACTTTGTATTGAAATATTAATACCATAAAGTGATTGTTTCGGTATTCCACGTACTTTGACACCAGTTTATCCACACGCATGAATGGAAGGTTGGAATGTCCGGCAAGCTTGAAGGTGCCGAGCGTTCTCCCAATTTCTTCCAGCCAGTAGGCAACTTCGTATTTAGCCGATGATTCCTTTAAGCTCGTCGCCATACCCTTGGGAGAGGTCAATTTAAATACGAGGTAAAGAAGGAAAACAAGCACCACCGCAAAAATGATAAAAAACTGATGGTATATGGACAGGAGAATCAATCCGAAAAACACCTGTAGGGAAGCTGTGCTAAAATCAATTAAAAGTTTGGCAAGTCCTTTTTGAAGGTTGATGGTATCAAAGAATCTGTTTACCAATTCCGGGGCATATTTTCCTACCAAAGCTTCCAATTTAATACGCGGAAGTCGGTAAGCAAATTCTAAGGCAGATTTGCTAAATACCCGCTGTTGAAGTTTTTCTGTCAGGTATAACTGACTTATCTGGAGGAATCCACCAAACATAACCCCCAAAGCCACGATGGCAACCAATATTGTCCAAGACGTAGTCAACCTTCCACCAAGAATGAAGTTCAAAATCGCCTGGATTCCAAGGGGAAGGGATAAAGAAACGATGCCGTTTAATACCGCATAGTAATAGATCGCATATACCTCATTCTTTTCTTCTTTCAAAAGATTGAAAAACCTACTTAGAGGTGATTCAAGTAGTTCAGTTTTCATTCTTTAGCGTTTTAAATACCAACTCGTAATAAAAATCCACTTTTTGGTCTCCCTGCAATCCGATTTCGGTCATCGAAGGCATGTGCTTCCTGAAAAAGGCATGAAGCAACGTGGATTCCATAAGTGTTGAAACCAGGGTTTTGGGATATTTATAGGAAGGGTTTATTTCTTTTACAATCGCAACAATACGGCTACTCAACCCATGAAAATGCTTGAAAAAACCATTTTCGTTTTCAGCATCTACCTCTTTGGTCAAAAAAGTCTTAAAAGACTCCTCCGTAACAATTTGGGTAAGTACTACAGGATCCAAATATTGATTTTGTTTGTTGACGGGTCCTTCTACCAAAAGTCGGATCGCAATTTTCATTTTTTCTTTTGAGTCGGAAAGATTGGTAATACTAAAAACCAAATGATGCTCCAACCAACCCCAATACCAAGCGGTTAGGTAAACGAGCAACTTGTGCTTGTTTTCAAAATATCGGTAGATTGCACCCTCAGTACTGCCTACTTTTTCGGAAAGCTTCCGAAAGGTAAACCCTTCCATTCCAAGTTCTAAAATAAGTAGGAGACTTTCACGGATGATCCGTTTACCCAATTCAGAACTTAACGGATCTTTCAAATAAACCTCATCATTTACCTGAACGACGATACTGTTTAAAATTTTATCCATAAAGTTTTCTTAAAAACGTACAAGATGTCTATACGACTTTCGGTTTAGTATGTTTTACTTACAATTCGTAAATATGAAAAAAAATTCACTTTCATTAAAAATAAAAACGTGATTTTATGAAAATAATAAATTAAAAATAGCCGAATAGATGCCCAACAACGGGTAAGGATATTCTCCTTAAGTGCAATCTACCTATCAGAAATAGACTCATCATAGGTAATGCTTCCCATCGCATAGAGGTACAATACTTTTGAATACCGCAGCATCAACGGTAAAAGCAACAAGTTGGCAGCGACAACGGATCCAAGGTAGACGCTAAGCGCAGGCCGCTGAAACAACACATTTAATGCTACCATGACCGTAACGACCAACGCAACGGAAAAAGCATAACTGATGTACATGGCGCCGTAATAAAAATCAGGTTCTGGAACCAACGTCTCCTGGCAATTGGGGCAGACCGGATTAATGTCAGAAAGTCTTCTATAACTCATGATGAAGACTGGAAACAAATTCCCTTTGCGGCATTTCGGACATTTTGCCTTTAGAATTGCTTCCGCAACCGAAACGCGATAATTTTTTTCTTTCCCCATTTTTTTCATTGATAAATCTATATTACCGCATTTCATCCAAATCGTAATCTTTTCCTCTACCCCAGCGAAGAAGCTCCTCCAGTTCATAAAGCTCCAAGGTATCGAGGTCTTTCATTTTGAAATTCACGCTGTTGAGTCGCTCCATGGCTTGTAAAAACCGGATTTCCCCATAGTTGGTCAGTTTGTAAACCCGCCCCACTCTAATGTTGTCTATAGCCAAAGGCATGAATCTAAATTAACTTAGTATTGTCATAAACTTAATAAATCAAATTGCGCCCGATATGAATACTCCGGTAGCTTCAAAGGTAAAACTTTCCTCATCACCCTGCATGGCTTCTATTTCTTCTTTGGTCTTACCGGCATCTGCGGCATAGTGCCTTCGCGTTGCCACATCTGTGACGGATTTTACCGCCTTTCCTTCCACGGTAACCGGAAACCCCTGTGAATTGGTTGGCACAAAAAACCCGTAATCTTTAAAAGTCACTCGCATCAAGTTTCCGTCAGGCAAGGACATTGTCATCCAGCAACCTTTATTGACACATACCTCGCTGATGTCGCCATGCACTTTGCCTTCAAATACACCCGTTTTCAACAATTCCATATGCATTTGTTTGATAGAGACTGCTTTCCCGACGGAAATTTTTTCTCCGTAATGTCCGGTTACATCTTTGGGGGTATCTTCTGCTGATATTCCTTTTACCTGCGGTTGACAAGCAACTAGCCATCCCCCAACTAACAAAGCGATAAAGTAAATTTTCATGTTATTCCAGTTTTGATAAATGCTAAACGGATATTCTTCTAATTTTGGTTCACTTGAGGGGTTCAGACTTCCGCCATTTGGGGTGTAAGAATGGCCCTAACCCAAAGGATACTGGTAAGACAATTTCACCCAATTCAAAAATCTGGAGTGGTTTGAAATTATAAGCCCAAAAATAGGAAAAGTAATTTCAAGTCAAACCCGTATACTATTTTATAATCTATTAATTTTGCAGCTTGTAAACAAAATCTTACCAGCATCATGGCCATTACCAAGAAATTTATTATTGATTTTGACAGTACTTTTACCCAAGTGGAAGCCCTTGACATCCTTGGAGAAATCAGCTTAAAGGGAGATCCACAGAAGGAAGAAAAACTGCAGGCAATCAAAGACATCACCGACCAGGGAATGGAGGGTAATCTTACTTTCAGGGAAAGCCTAGAAAGAAGGATTAATTTATTAAACGCTACCAAATCTCAAATCAATGATTTGATTGCTTCTTTGAGAAACAAGGTATCAAAATCATTTCAACGTAACAAAGAGTTCTTCCAGGACAATGCGAATGATATTTTTATAATTTCCAACGGATTCAAGGATTTTATTATTCCTATTGTGGCAGAATATGGCATCAAAAAAGAGAATGTCTTTGCCAACGAATTTGTATACGATGAGAATGACAACATTGTAGATTTCGATCGGGACAATCTGCTTTCCAAAAACAACGGAAAGCCCGAAACCATCAAACAATTAAACCTGGAAGGTGATATCTATGTTATAGGAGACGGATATACGGATTACGAAATCAAAGCATCTGGCGTGGCAAATAAATTTTATGCTTTTACAGAAAACGTAAATCGCCCCAAAGTATTGGCTAAGGCGGATCATGTTGCTCCCAGTTTGGATGAGATTCTATATGTAAATAAAATGAACAAGAAATTTTCGTATCCCAAAAGCAGAATCAATGTTCTTCTTTTGGAAAACGTACATCCCATAGGCGTTGAATTGATGAAACAAGAGGGATACAACGTGGAAGTCGTCTCTTCCGCCCTCACCGAAGAGGAACTTGCCGAGAAAATAAAGTCGGTATCCATCTTGGGAATCCGGTCCAAAACCCAGGTGACCAAGAAAGTCCTGGAAAATGCAAACCGGCTTATGGCCATTGGGGCATTTTGTATCGGAACCAATCAAATAGACTTGGAGATGTGCCTGGAAAAAGGAATAGCTGTCTTCAACGCTCCCTTCAGCAATACCCGATCCGTGGTGGAAATGGCCATTGCCGAAATCATCTTTCTTCGCAGAAAACTTTTTGACAAAAGTGTCAACATGCACCAGGGTGTTTGGGACAAGTCCGCAGATGGCAGTTTTGAGGTAAGGGGGAAAAAACTGGGCATTGTCGGATATGGCAACATTGGGGCGCAGCTTTCGGTTTTGGCCGAAAACATGGGTATGGATGTCTACTACTATGACGTATTGGAAAAACTTGCCCTGGGTAACGCCACGAAAATAGATTCATTGGATGAATTGCTGGAGACCTGTGACATTGTCTCCCTGCATGTGGATGGGAGAAAAGAAAATCACCTGTTACTTGATCGGGACCGTATTCAGAAAATGAAAAAAGGTGCCTTGTTGATCAACCTCAGTAGAGGACACGTGGTAGAAATACCCGCATTAAGGGATGCCCTGGAAAGTGGTCACCTTGCAGGAGCAGGAATAGACGTATTCCCGTCGGAGCCAAAAAATAACGATGAACCTTTTGATTCAGAATTGCTCAATTTGCCAAATACCATCCTAACGCCCCATATAGGAGGAAGCACCTCCGAGGCACAGGTCAATATTGCCAAGTTCGTTCCCGGCAAAATCATGGAATACATCAATACGGGAAACACATACAACAGCGTGAATTTCCCCAATATACAGTTACCCTTTTTGCATGATGCGCATCGGTTGATTCACATCCACCTCAACGAACCTGGAGTTATGGCCAAGATCAACCAGATCCTAGCCAATCACCACATCAATATCGTGGGACAATACTTGAAGACGAATGAGAAAATAGGATATGTAATCACAGACATTGACAAAGCCTATTCGCCGGAGGTCATTGATGAACTGAAAAATATTTCCGGAACAATTAGGTTCAGAATGCTCTATTAGACCTCACAAAAAAAGGAACCTTTCCGCAAAACGGCAAAGGTTCCTTTTTAAAATGAGTCCGGATCTTGGAGTGTTGCAAACCTCCTTTGTAACAAGATTTGAGCTGCTCCGAATTCGCAACCTTCCACTGTTAACCTGCCTGGTAACAAGCGAGGTCCAAATCCTGTAAAGGAAATGGATGAGGCCTGATTTTGAAAAAGAGCTTCACTCGGTATTTTAATTAAATTGTGAAGTTTGAACATGTCGCAGACCCGAACTCCCTGCAAAGATACAATTTAGATAGCGGAATAATAAATTTATCGCTGCATCAAATCAGGAATTCTGGTAAATCAAAATAATCAAGTAGGAAAAGTAAGCCTCCAAAGATATAATTTTTTAATAATCAGAATCTAACATCAATTATGATGGTGAAAAGTTGATTGACTTACCAGCATGTTAAAATTAACTTATCCGCGTAAATATTAGCATAATAATGCTTTGGATAACTGATAAAATGATTTAAATTTAGATGCAATTGAGATTTTTAATTGAATATTTTGTAAATCATCAAAGCATATTCTGACAACACCATTAAAGTAAAGGATGTATCAAATCAAAAAACTTATTGTTTGCTTGGATCAGACCTCCATGGATGAAACCTTGGTTAGGTTTGCATCATTTATGGCGGAAATCAATCAGGTAAAAAAGATTTATTTCACAAACATTATCCGAAATCTAAGCATCCCAAAAGAGGTTTTGAATGAATTCCCGAATCTTATCGAAGGGATGATAGAGGAAAGAAAATCCCAGATGAAGAAAACCGTTGAGGACTATTATTGCAAAAGAGGGGACACGGAATTTTCTTTTGTCGTAAAGGAAGGTCAGCTGTCAAAAAAGTTACTCAAGCTTGCCCATGAAAAGTCCGCAGACATGATACTGGTAGGCAGAAAAGTTTCACTACCTGGCACGGGTGTTATTTCACAACGGCTTGCAAGACGCGCCAGTTGTTCCCTCTTGATCGTACCCGAAAACTGCAAACCAAAAATAAGGCGACTCCTTGTTCCGAGTGATTTTTCCGATTATTCAAGAGATGCCATGGAGGAGGCAATCACGATTGCCGAAAAAAACAGCAACAAAGTAGAAATAATCTGTCAAAATGTATTTAGTGTGCCGACAGGGTATCATTTTACAGGTAAAACCTATGAGGAATTTACAGCAATCATGCAAACTCACGCAGAGATCAACTATAAGAAATTTATACGAAAAGTAGACACCAAAGGTATCAAAATTACTCCCATATATACCAAAGACGAAGATGATGATCCGGTAGAAGACATCCTGCAAACGGCCAAGGAAAGGCACGCGGACGGAATCGTGATCGGAGCAAAAGGGAGAACTGCGGCTACGGCACTATTTATAGGAAGTATGGCAGAGCGGCTCATTCAAATGAATGATTCGTTCCCCCTGCTTGTAACCCGGCCGAAAGGGAAAAACGCCGGTATTTTGGAATACATTCTTGAAATTTAACGAAGTACATATTTATTTATTTAAAATGATATTTTGGGAGGTTAAAAGTTTTTTGTAGTTTTAGGTTAGAAATAAAAATAGAACCATGAAAAATTTCCTACTAATTTTTGTTGTTTTTTCCGCAGTTTTGATCCCCATGGATTCCGAAGCTCAATTGTTAAGGCGATTGAAAACCGCCGCAGAGGAGGGAGTAGCCCGCGCCGTAGAAAAGAGGGTTGTCAGTGAGGTGGAAAAAGCTACCCAAAAGCAGTTTGAAAATGCTTTTGGAGACTTGTACTCCGGACCATCAGGAAGCAATAAAACCTATGATTTTGGCAAAATCATGGAATCCGTTGACATGAATGTTGAGACAGAAGAATCCTATTCATTTAAAGGCATAGCCGAAATGGAAGTCAATTCCACCGATGCGAAAGGTAAAGCTGAAGATCCGGCACGGATTATATCTTACTTTAGTAATGACGAGCAGTTCACAGGTATGGAGTTTCAGGATGAGAGTAATAAAAAGGCCAAAGAAAAGACTGTCATGATTTTTGACTTCAAAAATAACGCTACGATCATGTTAGTCGAAAATGAAGAAGGAAAATCAAGCATGGCCTTCGGGCTGGACTGGCAAAATCTGATGCAACATACTGAGGAAATGGAAGCAATGGAAGAAAACGAAGAACCTATCGATTGGGAAGATTTAAAGTTTGAAAAAACGGGCAATTCAAAAACCATCTTGGGATATACCTGTGAGGAATACCATGCTCAAAACGAGGAAATTGAAGCTGTTTATTGGATAAGTCCCACAGCCATTGAAGGACTTCAGGCCTTTTGGGGAAAGAACAGCCCTTTCATCACCCAACAGATGCAAACTGAAAACCAATCGTATTTCGATAAGCTTCCTGAAGGAAGTGTCATGGAGATGAACTTCGAAAGCAAGGAAGACAAATCCGGCAGTTCCATTAAGATGGTTAGTATAGATGAAGATGCTACCAATACATTTGTCATGGAAGCCTATCCCAATGTCATGAAAACAAAATAACTCCCTAGTCAGTCTCCCGAATCCAACCAAAACCAACTTAAAAAATTGACAATAAGTATCATCGTGGCCAAAGCGTCAAACAATGCCATCGGCTTAAATAACGAATTGCCGTGGCATTTGCCATCGGATCTCAAACACTTTAGGAAAACCACCACCGGCCACCATGTCATCATGGGCCGGAAGACTTTTGAAAGCTTCGGAAAACCACTACCGGGAAGAACTCATATTATTCTGACCAGAAACGAGTCCTTTCATGCTCCCCATGGACACTATGCGGTCCAAAACTTGGAAGCGGCTTTTAACATAGGCAAATCAAAAAACCTGGATAAAATTTTTATTTTGGGTGGAGCGGAGATCTATGAGATGGCTCTCCCATATACGGATGAACTGGTAATCACAGAAGTTCACGCAAATCCAGAAGCTGACACATTTTTCCCGACCATTGAAGCCGATCAATGGGTGGAGAAATCCCGGCAACACCTGGACAAAAAAAATACAGCTGACCAATTTGACCTTGATTTTGTAGTCTACTCCAGAAAAGCCCCTATAAATGAGCCATAAGAAAGTTCATTCAAACAAGAGTCTCTTAAAAGCAATCAAAGGCACAGATACGGAGGTCAAGTAGATGGGGTTTTGGGTGTATCCGTTGGGATTAAAACATTCGTATGGCGCCCCAGAATCACCGCCTAGCCGGAAGTCATTGCTTTTAAGTTCTGCCACATATTCTAATGCAAGTTCTTTAGCTTTGGCGGGATCTGTCTGATACATCGCATAACAAACCCATCCTGTGGGTGTTCCCCAATATGCTCCGTTCTGATACTTGTTTTTTGGTACCATCGACACCTCCCAAGCTGTAGATTCGTCAAAATCATGGATAGTCATTACATGTCGTACATTGCCCCGATAACTGAGATGCCCTGCAACATAGCCATCCACAAGGACACGGCTGGCCTTAGTCAGCTCCTCGCCTTCCAGAATTCCCAAATAAACCGCCAAAGCTGTGCCCCAAACATCCGGCTGATTGCTTCTACCGGTCGAGGCCAGCAGCAATCCGCTGGGATGACGGAAAGTATCGGGGATAGTTTTTTTCAAAGATAAGGCAACCTGCAAGTAGTTTGCGGCTTCCTTCCTATCCAATAACTGTAATAAGTCAGCAAGTTGGACGGCTGCTCTATATTTTAGAATAGAGGCAAAACTAAGTTCTCCTGTGATGGTGATGGCATCTCTAAAACCAAAATCCACCCCTCTGACTTGATCGTTTGCATAAACCAACTCACTATTTCCCAACGAAGGCGGGACTTGAAAAGCAACAATCAGGCGGTCTATCAACGATATATCGTTGATTTTCTGAGATAAAAAATCTGTGTTCCCAGATTGAATGATATAATAATGAGCCATCTGGATAAAAAAATACTGGTCACAATAGGGAGGCCTGGATCCCCATTCGGGGGTTCCCTGCTCCGCATAACTGTACGTACCCGGGAAATAGATCGGCTCCCCGGTGTCTATCCGGATATGGTCGGCAATGGCGCCAAAAGGCACTATGCCTCCTCCCCCTGTAATCCATGTTTTATCCGATTGGGTAGAAGCAGTTAAAACCAGCACGTGCAGCTGCTCTTCTACTTTCACCATACCCGTCTCAAGGGACATGGCATAGTCTCGTATCCAGAAAGAGGGATAGGCATCTTTTCCGCCAGGCCTAATCAAGGTTCCACCTGTTTCATTGGATCCGTGGGTGGCAGAAATATATTGGTGGGGATAAATGCGTGATTGCTCCAAGACATCGGAAGTCATTTTTTCCAAAAAACTGATGTCAGACTCGTTCAAAATCGGCAATGAATGTTCTTGTCCAAAAAGGCAAACGGGTAACTGAATTAAAAAAATAAGACACCAAATTTCTAGCAGATTTATGTTTGCATGCATGTTAGGGAAATTTACCACTATTTTCCATAATCCAAAAATTTCTTTCGATAATGTTTTTTTTAAGTAAAACACACCCAATGTTTTTGGTTAATGTGTCTCTTTATCAACTTAATAATGACTTTTGAACCTACTCATTCTGAAAATAGAGAATATGAGGGTTTCCGTTAAAAAAAATATTTGCTATTTTATACTTATTATTTACCGTTTAAATTTTTTTTACATAATTTTTGCTACATTTGTCCCGTCCAAGTGGACATTAAACAACTATCATAAAACAATGAAAACAAGCATCTTTGCGATGATGATCGCCGCAACAATGGTAATCGCCTCTTGCGGCCAGAAAAAAACGGAAGAAGAAACTTCTGCTCCTATCGAAATTATCGAGGAAACTCCTGAAGCTCCAGTGATGGAAGAGGTTCCTTCTGAAGAGGTAATTGAAGGTGATGTTTTGGAAAACACAACGGAGGAAACTCCAGCTGTAGTTTCTGGAAACTAAAATTTAGAAAAGACCCAGAATCTAAGCCCACCTTCTCAGGTGGGCTTTTTTTTATTCCATTACCACAAGTGATGAGATATAGATCACGTATATCAAAAGAAATATTCCACCTTCCCAACGGTTAAGAGTTCTTCCCTTACCCGTAAAAACGAATAGGAACAACAGTAATCCAGCGAGAATATTGACATAAATATCTATTAAGTTGGCCTCGGCAACGGCAACAGGTCCAATGATAGATGATACTCCCAAGATAAAGAAAATGTTGAAAATATTGGAACCGACAACGTTGCCAATGGCAATGTCAACTTTGTTTTTGCGAACTGCCGCTACCGATGTGGCCAATTCAGGAAGTGAGGTGCCTATAGATACGATCGTTAATCCAATTATGCGCTCAGAAAGCCCCATCTCTTGCGCTATAAACACTGCATTGTCCACAATGAGTTTTCCGCCTAAAATCAACCCTCCCATTCCAACCAAAATCCAAAAGATTGATTTTTTGGTTGAATAAGCCACAATTTCTATCGAATCGGGATGTTGATCGGGGGCTTTGGACGCAACGACGTTATATACCAGAAAAACCGAAAAAAACAAGAGTAAAACTATCCCATCTCCTTTACTGATAACGTTGAAAGAAAAGTCGTTGAGCCAAACGTCACTGACTAATACCAGCACCAAAACGGCCGCCAAAAAACTAAGCGGGATCTCGATCCAAGTCGTATTCGTCTTCACCTGAAGGGGCAAAATAACAGCTGCTATCCCCAGAATCGCCAACACGTTGAAAATATTGCTTCCCAACACATTTCCCAACACCATTTGGGAAGACCCCTCCAATGAGGCAAACACATTGACGACCATCTCCGGGGCGGACGTACCGAATGCCACGATGGTAAGGCCAATCACCAACTGCGAGATCCCAAACCTAGAAGCCAGCGAAGAAGCAGCCTCCACAAGTTTATCCGCACCTACTACCAGAATAACAAAGCCAATAAGCAATAAAATAATACTATATACCATTTTGAATATTTTGCGTAAAGATAAACGTAAATTTTGGTAATTTTAATCCCGGCAGTCGGTTGAATTTGTAGCCATTTACCCGTATACTTGCACTGTGAACCCAGGTCGTTAGCTCAGTTGGTTCAGAGCGCTGCCTTGACAGGGCAGAGGTCACCAGTTCGAGCCTGGTACGACCTACTTTAAATCTTGTAATCCTTTTATTTTAAGCATAATGCTTTTATTTACATCATGCGGTTAGATAAGGTAAATCCAAAGGAAGCGGCAAATCCCACTGCAGGTTACAATCTCAGGAATTTCTGAAAAAAAAATTACTATCCTTACTTTAGCTGCGATTTTTGCAGATCAGCCAGTTTGGAAAAAAGCTCCTGCTGCTCGGAACTGAGGTTTGTGGGGATTTCGACTTGAAATGTCAAGTATAAATCTCCAAATTCCCCGTCTTTTTTATAAACTGGGAATCCCTTTCCTTTTAGTTTTACCTTGGTACCGTTTTGAGTCCCAGGTTTTATCTGAAGTTTGACCTTACCATCAAAAGTATTCACTGTGATTTCTCCCCCAAGAATTGCTGTATAGAGATCCAAAGGCTCTGTTTTATATAAATTTTTGCCTTCACGCTTGAAGGCGGGTTCATGAATAAGTTGAAACGTAAGGTAAAGGTCGCCCCTGGGTCCACCATTGGTACCTGGTCCACCGTATCCTTTTACCTTAATCGTTTGCCCATCTTCCACCCCTGCATGGATTGTCAGGCGAATCTTTTGACCATTGATATCCAAAGTACGCTTGTGGGTTTCATAGACTTCCCGTTGGGAAAGTTGCAGTGAAGCGTTTAAATCCTGTCCCTTGAACTTGACTTGGGAGCGACTTTGGGATTGCGTCCCGCCAAAAAGATGTTCAAAAAAATCAGAAAACCCCGCTTGTCCAAATGGATCGGAATACTCGCCACCCCCCTGTGAAGGATTTCCATAGCCTCCACTTCTTCCGGAATAACCCGAACCTGCCCTTTCGTATGCTTCTGCGTTTTTCCAATCTTTGCCATACTTATCATATTTCTTTCGCTTCTCCAAATCAGAAAGCACCTCATTGGCTTCGTTTACTTCTTGGAATTTCCGCTGTGCCGAAACATCGTTCGGATTGAGATCCGGATGGTATTTACGGGCTAATTTCCGATAAGCTTTCTTTACTTCGTCAGCAGTAGCTGATGAAGTAAGCCCCAATACCTTATAATAATCTATAAATTCCATGAATCAGGGAAGTTAAAAGTTAATAGCACTATGAGGCCGAAATTATTTTTACACAAAACGATGCTTCCTGAGAAAGAATTCCCTTCCAACTCATCGCAAACCTGCAGCCTCATATAGAATCTCGACGGGATGCAGTGCTTTCTTACCTGTACCATCCGCTATCTGATGTCTGCAGCTTGTACCGGGAGCTGCAATGGTTGTATTTTCACTTGCTTTCCGCACTGCCGGGAACAAGACCATCTCACCAATCTTCATGCTGAGTTCAAAATGCTCCTCTTCATAGCCAAAGGAACCTGCCATCCCACAGCACCCGGAGGGAATAACCTCTACTTCGTAATTTTTTGGGAAACTGAGGATTTTCTTGCTGTAACTGACCGAAGATAGCGCTTTTTGATGGCAGTGTCCGTGAAGAAGTATTTTCTTTTCCTCAAAAGTAAATTGATCTTCGGTAATATTACCGGCTATAATTTCTTTTGCTATGAATTCATCAACCATCTCCGCGTGCACTTTTAGGGATTTGGCAGGCTTGATCCATTGCTTGGAAACTAATTTGGGGTATTCATCCCTGAAACTATAGATAGCCGAGGGTTCCACCCCGATCAGCGGACAATCCGGCCCCACAAGTTTGCTGAAAATACGTACGTTTTCATCAGCAGCTTTTCGGGCAAATTCCAACAGTCCCTTGGAAATAGCCGCTCTCCCACTTTCCGGATGGTCAACCATCTTAACCTCATAGCCCAGGTGCTTTAAGAGGGTAATGGCCTTAATACCAACTTTTGTATCGTTGTGATTGGTAAATTCGTCCGCAAAAAAATACAAAGATTTGATGGCAGGTGTTTTGCCGGGAAGTTTTTTGTAATTTTTCTTGTACCAAGCTTTCAGCGAAATGGAAGAAATTGTAGGCAAATTCCGTTGGGGAGCTACCCGTAGCACCTTTTTCAATATACCACTTGTAATGGAATTCCCCAGAAAAAAATTGGAGATACCCGGGATTTTACTCCCCAAGCCATTAAGAAAATTAATGTAGGCAAACGCTTTTGTCCGTAAGGGTACGCTGTTGGTTTTGTAATACTGGTACTGAAATTCGGCCTTCATGGTGGCCATATCTACATTGGATGGGCATTCCGATGTACAACCCTTGCAGGAAAGGCACAAGTCCAACGCTTCTTTTATCTCGGGATGGTCAAAGGGATTCTCTTTGGTATTGGTTGTCAAAAATTCCCTCAAGATATTTGCCCTACCCCTCGTGGTGTCTTTTTCGTTACGGGTAGCCTGAAAACTGGGACACATGGTGCCTCCGCCCGATTGGGGTAATTTTCTGCAATCCCCACTGCCATTACATTTTTCGGCCATGCGGAGAATTCCTCCCTCATGACTAAAATCAAAGATGGTATCATGTTCGGGTGTTTTTATGTCAGGCTGGTAGCGAAGCGAGGTGTTCATGGGAGCAGCATCCACGATTTTTCCCGGATTGAAGATGCCGTTTGGATCCCAGGCTTTTTTGATCCGCTTAAATAAGGCATAATTTTCCTCTCCCACCATCAGCGGGATAAATTCCGCACGTACTCTTCCGTCACCGTGCTCTCCACTCAGGGAGCCATTATATTTCTTGACCAACTTGGCAGAGGCTTCACTGATTTCATGAAATTTTTGAACATCCGCCGACTTTTTAAGGTCAAGGATCGGACGAAGATGGATTTCTCCCGCCCCGGCATGGGCATAATAAACCGGATTTTGCCCAAACCCTTTCATTATCCCGGCAAATTCATCGATATAGTCCGCCAAATCG
Organism: Cytophagales bacterium; assembly: GCA_038209145.1. Classification (GTDB taxonomy): domain Bacteria; phylum Bacteroidota; class Bacteroidia; order Cytophagales; family Cyclobacteriaceae; genus Lunatibacter. The sequence goes on from JBBQXZ010000078.1 coordinate 17,737, forward strand.
TCAATATCAACGGCAGTATCTTCTATACAGGCTACCGCTTTGCTGTCTCCCGGGATATTGGCCAGCAAGCCCAATCCGGCACTTCGCAGCTCCCAGGCACTTTTGGTCCGATCCGGGCCAATAATGGGATAGGCGTACCCCAATCCTGCCAGTTGCAACGACTGAATAAATGCTTCGCCTTGATTTTTGGCTGCATCCAGGTCTTTTCCCCGAAACTCCACCATCAAAATTCCCTTGGGATCACCTTCCACAAAATCCCTGTTTTTGCTTTGCTCCGCATTTTCCAAGGTACAGTCCAAGATAATTTTATCCATGAGTTCCACGGCAGACGGCTGATGTTTCATGGCAATCTGAGCCGCCTTCATGCTTTGATGGATGGATTCAAAGTGGGCCGCCACAACGATCTCAAAAGGATCAGGCAATGGATCCAAATGAAGCTTGATCTCCGTAGCAATTGCCAGCGTTCCTTCGGACCCACAGATCAGTTTACAAAAATCAAAGGGAGTTTCTCTTTCAGTAAAAATTTCTGTTTCCAAGAGGTAATCGACCGCATAGCCGGTATTCCTTCTGTGAATGGTAGGCTTTGGAAAATGTGTTCTAATTTGCTCCTGTGCCGCCGGAGTGCTGAGTTCGG
>JBBQXZ010000079.1:0-18343 GCA_038209145.1 Cytophagales bacterium
ATGTTAACGACAAACAATTTAATGACAGGTGAATTTCCGGTTTCTTTTTTTGCAAAAGGAAAGGGAGACGTAGACAAAGGCACTAACCGCAAAACGCCGGGAGACTCCAACGGTGCCAGACCTCCCAAAAAAGAAGATTACGAGGAAGCCAGAAGGGAAAACAACAAAGATAAAACGCCAAAGAAATCTCAGGAGGATTTGGTAGACAATGAGGAAAAGGACAAGAATATGGATAGAGAATAAAATCCGCTCTTGATGATGCACCTGGCTGGGACAGTCAATTTCCTTACCAGTAAATAGTAGTCCAAAACTATTGTTTTTATTAAAACAGTGACTAGCCGCTTGCATGGGGCTAGTCATTGTTTTTTTTATGAAGTTGAAAGGAAATAGAAACCCTTTATTTTGTTTTATTTTGCCTGACACAACTTAGGATGTTCTTATATCCAAAAGGCCAATCACCAGAGCGATGAGGATTGGGATAAGATGGGAATATGCTTGTGGCGAAATCAGCATTCAGGAGAGATTCTTGGAGTGCTAGTGAATTGGGATAGTTTAAATGATTCTTGTAGATTTTATGAAATACTCGAAATAATGTAGAAACCGGAGCGTAGCGGAGATACCTGAATGGATAGCGTATAGGGTGGATATATACCTTCGGCGAATGGGAAGTGGCTTTGTAAGTAATTGAAATGGTCTATGCATTTTCTTGGATCAAGGTGAAGGGAATTATAGGGAATATAATACCTTAGATTTAAATAATAAGGATGAATATGAAAATATGCACGCGGTTGGTTGTGATGGTAATATTATTGATCAGATATGAGGTTGCTTTCTCCCAAACCACGCCAACCATTTTGATCGCCTACTATTCCAAATCCGGCAATACCCAAGCCATGGCAGAAGCGGTCGCAAAGGGGGCAGAATCAGTCAATGGAGTTAGCATGCGCTTAAAATCCATCCAAGAAGTTACTCAGGAAGATTTGCTGGAGGCGGATGCTGTTATTTTGGGTTGTCCGGTATACAATGCCAATCCACCTCCCGCCATGATAGAATTTATCAATTCCTGGCCCTTTGACGGAAGACCCTTGAAAGATAAAATAGGGGCAGTATTTGTCACAGGAGGAGGTTTTTCGATCGGGGAGGAGGCGGTCATGTTCAGCATGATTCGCACGATGATGATCCATGGGATGGTAATAGTGGGAGGGGACGACCTCGAGGCCGCATTTGGGGCTTCGGCGATTACAGGAGAAGGTGGATTTGCCGGGAAGCCTGTGGATGAAATGTTTTTATTGAAGGCGGAAGGATTGGGAAAGAGGGTAGGGCAAATGGTGTTGAGGATGAGGTGAGTTTTCCATCGTCACTGATTTCAATCTTATTTATTCTTCCACTTACTCTTAGTCTTCATCTGATTCCGGTTTCTTTTGGCTTTGGAGTTTTTGTTGCCGCGCTTCTTTTCTTCCGGTTTTGTCGGATTTGTTTTGGGACGCTCTTTTTTGTCATGAAAGGCTCCTTTGAATTCAGGATCATCCCTTCTTTTCTGCAAGTCAAGTTCCCGTTCATATCCCTGCTTTTCCTCGTAGGGGGTTGGTGCCAGGGACACTTGATCGGGAATAGGCGCTTCCGGGACTTGCATTCTGATAATGGATTCTATCCGCTCGAAGTGGTAGACCTCGGCAGGGTTGATAAAAGTAATGGCAGCGCCGTCTTTCTCCGCCCTGCCTGTACGACCGATGCGGTGTACGTAGTCTTCATAGATCAGGGGGACATCAAAGTTGATCACGTGACTCACCTCCGTGATGTCCAATCCCCGTGCCGCCACATCGGTGGCTACCAGGATGCGCACCTCCCCGGCCTTGAAGAGGTCCATGGAATTTATCCGGGTATTTTGCCCTTTGTTGGCATGGATGACCTTAACTTCACCGATATCCCTTCGTTCCAAAAAGTGGAATACCGCTTCGGCGTTTTTTTTGGACTTGGTAAAGACGATTACCCGGTTCAGCGACTCCTGGGTGAACAAGTGCTCCAGTAGGTTGATTTTGGTTTTGATATTCGGGACATAATATTTGACCTGCTGAATGGTTTCCGCTGTGGTGGCCTGCGGAGCGATTTCAATTTTTTCCGGAAACTCCAAAAACTCGTGAGATAGGCGTTCTATTCGCTCATTAAAGGTGGCTGAGAATAATAGGTTTTGGCGCTTTACAGGAATGATCTCCAGAATTGCCCTGATTTGGGGCATAAAGCCCATGTCCAGCATCTTGTCGGCCTCATCCATCACCATGGTTTTGATATCCCGGGTGTAAACTTCCCCTCTTTTGTACAGATCCATAAATCGACCGGGCGTGGCAATGATCAGGTCTACGCCTTTTTGCACCGTCTCGATTTGCGTCTTTGGACCCAAGCCGCCAAACAAGCTGACATACCGCAGGTCGGTGTACTTGCCAAAGCGGATCACCTCCTGCTCAATCTGTAGCGCCAGTTCCCGAGTAGGTGCCAAGATGAGCGCACGTGGATGCTTGCCTTGTGCGTATTTTATTTTATAGAGGATGGGAAGGAGGTAAGCGGCTGTTTTGCCAGTGCCCGTCTGGGCTATACCGAGGATGTCATGTCCGGCAAGGGCTAGGGGGATGGCCCGGTCCTGAATAGGGGTCGGTTTTTCATAGCCCGACTCCGCAATGGCCTCCAACAGTTGTTTGTTTAGCTTAAATTTTTCGAAAGATGCTAGGCTATCGGACATGATTTTATATTTTTATGGCGGCAAAGTAAAGATGAAACCTAAAAACAATACCATGAAGAAGATACTGATCCGCGGTGCAAAGATAGTAAATGAAGGCAAGATAATGCGGGGCGATGTGTATATAAAAGCAGGGATGTTCTTTGCGGTGGGCGGGGATTTGTCCGAATATGAGGTTGATGTGGAGATAAATGGGGAAGGAAAATACCTGCTTCCTGGCGTGATTGACGATCAGGTACACTTTAGAGAGCCGGGATTGACACACAAAGGCGATATCTATACCGAAAGCAAAGCAGCTGTTGCCGGTGGGATTACCTCTTTCATGGAGATGCCCAATACCAAGCCACAGGCCACTACACTAGCCCTGCTGGAAGAGAAATATGCCTTGGCGAAAGAAAAATCTTTAGCCAACTACTCCTTTTACGTTGGTGCTACCAATGACAACTTGGAGGAATTGCTTCGGGTAGATCCGGCCAATGTCTGCGGGATCAAGGTTTTTCAGGGATCGTCTACCGGGAATATGCTGGTGGATAATCCCGAAAGTCTCGAAAGTATTTTCCGGGAGTGCAAGCTGCTGATTGCCACCCACAGTGAAAATGACCATATCATCAAAGCCAATCTGGAAAAATACAAGGCTGAATTCGGCGAAGACATTCCCGTCTCCTACCATCCAAAAATACGGTCGGAGGAAGCTTGCTACAATGCTTCCAAAAAAGTGGTGGATCTGGCCAGGATGTATGGGAGCAAATTGCATGTGCTGCATATCAGCACGGCACGAGAGGTAACCCTTTTTGACGAGGAGCTTCCTTTGGAGAACAAGCGGATTACTGCTGAGGCCTGCGTACATCATCTTTGGTTTTCTGATGCGGATTATGAAGAAAACGGAAATTTTATCAAATGGAACCCTGCTGTAAAAACGGCCGCAGATAGGGATGCTATACTGAAAGGAGTACTGGAAGGCCATATCGATATTATAGCTACCGATCACGCACCGCATACGCTGGAGGAGAAATCAGAATCTTACCTAAAGGCACCATCAGGAGGTCCTTTGGTACAGCATAGCCTTGTTGTTTTGTTGGAGATGTACCACCGCCATAAAATCAAACTGGAAGAGATCGTTCAAAAAACCAGCCATAATCCCGCCGTCCTTTTTGAGATAGAAAAGCGGGGATATATCAGGCCTGGATACCATGCCGATTTGGTTTTGGTGGATTTGGATGATCCTTGGGAGGTGACTAGGGAAAATGTGCTTTACAAATGTGGCTGGTCCCCGTTTGAGGGGCAGACCTTTCAGTCAAAAGTAACCCATACCATTGTGTCCGGTCATTTAGTGTACGAAAATGGATCGTTTCACGAAGAGGTCAAGGGGAGCAGATTAAAATTTGAAAGAAAATAGTAAGCAGTTATTGTCTTAAAAGAAAAAGGATGTTACCTTTGCATTCCATTACAGCGAAAGCATTGTAGTCGATTGAATACGGTGATTGTAGCTCAGCTGGTTAGAGCGCTGGTTTGTGGATCCAGAGGTCGCCGGTTCGAACCCGGTCATTCACCCAAAGTCCTTTCTGTCAGAAGAAAGGACTTTGTTTTTTTATCAAATAATAAGCTATATATGGCATATTATTTGATAAAGTTTCTTGAATTTAAAAGGTAAAGAAATGTTTAGATTATTTAATCCTTCAAAAAATTTCCCAAAAATAAGGCCTGTGAACATCAGAGATATCCAAATGTACATGGTCAAGTTTGAGGAGTCACTTAAAGTGTTGGAAGAGGTTCAGAAAGAGTCGTTTAGTACGTCATCGAGATGACAGAGAGAGGGGGGGTATTTTAGAACTCCTTTTATTTCCCTAAATATTTAGATTGTTTTTTACACGTTTTATTTTTCTTTCCAAAGGTTTAAACTATTTTTATAAAAACCTAAAAACTTTGTGCTTAGATGAGCTACATACATTTTGACAAGACTCAACTTATAAACCTGAATTATTCCTTGGAGAAAGAAATCATCCGTTCCAACAGGTCCGGATGCTACACCAGCACTACCATCATCGGGTGTAATACCAGAAAATACCACGGACTTTTAGTCGCCCCACAGCCCCAGATAGACACCCAACTGCATGTGTTGCTTTCCAATGTACACGAAACAATCGTCCAAAAGGGATCCAGTTTCAATTTGGGCATAAATAAGTACCCGGGAAACTATTCTCCCAGAGGGCATAAATATTTGGAGGATTTTGATTCTGAACCAAACCCCAAGCTTACATATCGGGTAGGGGGAGTGGTGCTGGAAAAAGAAATTATTCTGGATACACATGTGGACAGGGTGATGGTAAAGTATACGCTGGTTGATGCCCATACACCAACGAAACTTAGAATCAGTCCATTTTTGGCTTTTCGAAGTTATCATGGCTTGTCCAAAGCCAACACCTATGTCAACAAGAAATTTGAAAAAATAGATAAAGGGGTGAAATTTCGTCTGTATGAAGCTTACAGCGATCTTTCGCTTCAGATTTCCAAGGAGAATGATTTTGTACCGGTTCCCGACTGGTTTTATAACATCGAATATATTCGGGAGATCGAACGGGGCTATGACTATCAGGAAGATCTGTATGTGCCTGGTTATTTTGAGTTTGACATAGAAAAAGGGGAATCCATTATTTTTTCCGCAGGCCTGGAGGAAGCCAATCCCGGAAACTTGATAGCTTCTTTTGACAATGAGGTCAGTAGAAGGACGCCGCGTGATAATTTTGAAAACTGTCTAAAAAATTCCGCGGGGCAATTCATCAGCCGACGAAACGGCGAATCCCGGGTGACTGCGGGTTATCCCTGGTTTGGTTGGTGGGGTAGGGACACCTTTATAGCACTTCCCGGCCTGACCCTTACATTGGGTGACACCAAGACATTTCTCGAAGTCATGGACACCATGTCCAAAGACCTCATGGGGCCACTTTTTCCAAATGTAGGCAGCGGGGTAATGACCAACATGAATTCGATCGACGCACCGCTTTGGTATTTTTGGGCACTGCAACAATACGTCATTTTCACAGGAGACCAACAAACGATTAAGGACAGGTACCTGGTTAAATGCAAAGGTATTATTGATGGCTTTTTAGAAGGAACGGAATTTAACATCCACGTCACAGCCGATGGCCTTATTTCTGGGGGACAAGAAGGAACCGCCCTTACCTGGATGGATGCCGTGACTGCTGACGGACCTGTTACCCAGCGGAGCGGCTGTCCTGTTGAAATCAACGCTCTCTGGTATAATGCACTCAAGTTTTACGAGAGCTTGACAGGAGATGAAGAAATGGGCACTCTTGCGGAAAAAGTTGGAAAGACCTTCGTCAGGGAATATTGGAGTGAAAAGAAGGGCTACTTGGCGGATGTGGTAGACGGGGATAGAAAAGACTGGTCTATCCGTCCAAATATGGTTTTTGCGACATCGTTGCCATATTCCCCGCTGTCCGATGACCAAAAGGACAAGGTCCTGGAAGTGGTTAAGAGCAATTTATTTACAAATAGAGGACTCAGAACCCTAGCACCAAGCGATCCCTGCTACAAGGGATACTATCTCGGAAACCAATACGAACGGGATAATGCCTACCATCAAGGTACGGTTTGGCCCTGGTTGATGGGGCATTTTGCCGAAGGATATATAAAGCTTCACGGCAAATCCGGGAAGAAATTCATAGAGACAATGGTTGGCAGTTTTGATGGGGTAATGACCCAATACGGGATAGGGACGGTAGCCGAAATCTATGATGGAGACCCTCCCCACCGTCCCAAAGGAGCCATCTCCCAAGCGTGGAGTGTGGGAGAATTGTTAAGAATGAAATCAATAGTCAAAAACTATTAAATGGATCTTTCATGAAAGTATTAATGTTCGGTTGGGAGTTTCCCCCTCATATTTCCGGAGGATTGGGTACGGCCTGTTACGGTTTGGTTAAAGGATTGGCCCACCATAAGCAGGACATGATATTTGTTGTTCCCAAGCTCTGGGGAGACGAAGATCCGCTGGCTGAATTTGTCAATGCAAGTGACATTGAAATAGATTATAGGGAAAAAAGATTCAAACAAATCTGGAAAAATCTCACCTACCTCGAAGTCAGTTCCTATTTGGTTCCTTATCTGAGTCCTGAGCAGTATGCGATCTACACCCACGGGATGAAGGAAGGCCATGAAAATCTTGATGACAGTGTGTTTTCTACCAAGTTTGATTTCAGTGGAAAATATGGGAAGGATCTAATTCAGGAAGTATCTAGGTATGCCTTGGTTGCTGCCCAGATAGCCAAAGATAAAAAGCACGATATCATTCATGCCCACGATTGGCTGGCCTTTCCTGCGGGGATTGCGGCTAAGACGATTAGTGGGAAGCCCCTGATTGCCCACGTACATGCGACTGAATTTGACAGGTCCGGACAGACCGTGAATAAACAGGTTTATGCCATAGAACGCGCCGGAATGGAAGCGGCTGACAAGATAGTAGCCGTAAGCCAACTTACAAAAAACATCATTTTGACCAAATATGGAATTCCTGAGGAGAAGGTAGTCGTCCTTCACAATGCGGTTCTGGATACCACTGCCATTAAATACAAGGCAACCAAGATGGTGCCGGAAAAAATAGTTACCTTTTTGGGTAGGATCACATTTCAAAAAGGTCCTGAATATTTTGTGGAAGCGGCCGCAAAAGTATTGAAAAAGGACGATAACGTTCGGTTTGTAATGGCTGGATCGGGCGATTTGCTCAATCCCATGATACAGCGGGTGGCTGAATTACGGATAGCAACCAAGTTTCATTTTACGGGATTCCTTAAAGGCAATGATGTGGACCACATGTTTGCCATCAGCGATGTCTACGTCATGCCTTCCGTATCCGAACCATTTGGGATTTCACCATTGGAGGCTGTTCGCCACAATACCCCTGTCATTATATCCAAGCAGTCCGGTGTTGCCGAAGTTTTGCAAAATGCCATAAAAGTGGACTTTTGGGATATTGATGCCATGGCAGATGCCATCTTTGCCTTGCTGCATTACAATGGCATATCCAATATGTTTAAGGAACTGGGCAGGGAGGAAATCAAAAAATTGAAGTGGGAACACGTCGCTTTGAAACTTATCAATATTTACAAAGAAACCGTTAAAAAATAGTATATGAGAACCATCTGTTTTTATTTTCAGGTACATCAGCCCTATCGCTTAAAGCCATACCGATTTTTTGAAATTGGAGATGACCATAATTACTGGGATGATTTCTCCAATAAGAGCATCATGCGCAAAGTGGCCGAAAAATGCTATATTCCCATGAACAACCTGTTGCTGGAGTTGATTCATAAAAATAATGGAGCCTTCAAAGTCAGTTTTTCCATCTCCGGCACTTTCCTGGATCAAATGCAGGAGTATGCCCCAGATGTACTCGAAAGCTTCCAAAAGCTAGTAGCAACAGGACATGTGGAGCTAATGAACGAAACCTATGGACATGCCCTATGTTCCCTTAAAAGCAAAAGCGAATTCAGGGACATGGTGCATTCGCACCAACAGAAAATAAAAGAACTCTTTAACGGATATACCCCAAAGGTATTTAGGAATACAGAATTGATCTATTCCGACACTATCGGACAGATGGTATATGAGATGGGGTATGAAGGTATTCTTACAGAAGGAGCCAAGCATGTCCTGGGATGGAAAAGTCCCAATTACGTTTATGTAAACGCCCTGGAACCCAAGCTCAAGGTATTGCTTAAAAATTTCAGGCTAAGTGATGACATCGCCTTCCGCTTCGGGGAGCCTAAATGGTCCGACTACCCCTTGACCACTGATAAGTTTGTCAAATGGATCAATCAGATACCCAAGGATGAAGAAGTCCTGAACTTATTCATGGACTATGAAACCTTCGGAGAGCACCAATGGGCTGAAACAGGAATTTTCGATTTTATGAAACACCTGCCCGAAGCCGTTTTTGCAGGTTCTGACTTTGGGTTCTCAACGCCATCGGAAGTTATCGCCAAGGCTTCCCCTGTAGGAATGATCCATGTGCCGACCCCTATCAGCTGGGCAGATGAAGAGCGTGACCTTACCGCATGGTTGGGAAATGATCTACAGGATGAAGCTTTTGACCGCTTGTATGAATTGGAAAAGCAAGTCAAAAACTCCAAGAATCCGGATATTTACCGGGACTGGAATTATTTGCAGACCAGTGACCATTTTTACTACATGTGTACAAAGTTTTTCTCCGACGGTGACATTCATGCGTACTTTAGTCCCTACGAGAGTCCTTATGAAGCCTTTATCAATTACATGAACGTATTGAGTGACTTTATTCTAAGGTTGAAAGAGGAAGAACAGGCCACAGTAACCCAATAAAGTGTTACATACTTAAAGCCTCTGAACATATGACAGAGGCTTTTTTGTTATCCTATTCACGAAAGCAGGTATTATTCCGGCCTATGAGTAAGGCGAAGTCCTCTCAAAAAATTTCGCAACACCTGATCTTTGCAGGGTCGGTACTGGGATTGGGAAGGGTTGCGGAAAAAAGCGCTCAACTCGTGCTTGCCAATATGCTGGCCCGCCTTTGAGAGGATTTCCAACATGTCCTCGTCCTGTAGTGACAGGGCAATCCTGATTTTTCGAAGCACACCGTTATTGGTTAAGCTTTTTTCAATCACCGGTGGGTTGTCATCTTTTTTACCCCTTCTTTTTACAATCCACCCATTGAGAAACTGGGCAAGGTCTTTGTCATAAATGGGTTTGAAGGCAGGATCATCGTCTTTCTTCAACCAGTCCGAGACCTCTGCCCGGTTGGCAGGCCTTCCCCCCAGCTCAAACAAGGACATCATTTGGTCATCGCTGAAATCAAAGGTGTACCGCAGGCTTCGGAGGGTGTCGTTGTTGTTCATGGAAGGAGATCTTAGTTCACGTCATTTGGTAGGACAAAGATAGGAAACTTCTATACTCGAGCTTTACAATTAACCCGGCATGATGAAAAAACAAAGGCCGGGGAAATCTCCCCGGCCTTCGCTTGTATAAATACTTAGTCAGTTTTGGTTAATCAGTTCATCTCCACTGCTTCGATATTTTTGAAGTAAACCTGCTTGTCCGCATCCAGATCAACCAAGACCGCGCTGTCGTTTTTGATGTAACCACTGAGTATTTGCTTGGAAAGCTCGTTCAATATCAGCCGCTGCATGGTTCGCTTAAGGGGTCTGGCTCCATACTGCGCATCAAAACCCACCTCACCCAAGTGGTCCAACACCTCCTTGGTGGCATCAATCTCAATGCCTGACTCTGCCAGTCTGGATTGGATTTCTTTCCACTGAATGTCTACGATTGTCCGGATGATGGCCTTGTTGAGCGGCTCAAACATGATGACCTCATCGATACGGTTGAGAAATTCGGGACGTACGGATTTTTTCAGCAAGTTCAATACTTCCGCTTTGGTGTCCTCCATGACCTGCTCCTTGTTCCATTCTTCCATCGTGTCGAATCGTTCCTGGATCAAGGTGGATCCGATGTTAGTCGTCATGATGATGATGGTGTTTTTGAAATTTGCCAGCCTGCCCTTGTTGTCTGTCAACCGCCCATCATCCAATACTTGCAGCAGGATGTTGAACACATCAGGATGTGCTTTTTCGATTTCGTCCAGTAAAACGACGGAATAGGGTTTCCTTCGCACAGCCTCTGTCAGTTGTCCGCCTTCGTCGTAACCCACATAGCCGGGAGGAGCTCCTACCAGTCGGCTTACGGCATGCCGCTCCTGATACTCAGACATGTCTATACGTACCATCGCATTGTCATCATTGAAAAGGTATTCCGCCAGGGCTTTTGCCAGTTCGGTTTTACCTACACCGGTGGTCCCAAGGAAGATAAAGGAGCCTATTGGCCGCTTTGGATCCTGGAGTCCTGCCCGGCTTCTGCGCACGGCATCAGACAAGGCCGTAATGGCTTCTCTTTGACCCGCCACCCGCTTACCCAATTCATCTTCCAGATATAACAGTTTTTCCCGCTCACTTTGCACCATTTTCGAGAGGGGTATGCCGGTCCATTTGGACACAACAGAAGCGATATCCTCAATATCCACTTCCTCTTTTAGCAGTGGGGATCCCTCCTGCATGGTTTTCAGTTGCTCCTGAAAAGACGTAAGTTTTTTGTCGCTCTCACCGATTTTACCATATCGGATTTCGGCGACTTTTCCGAAATCCCCAGCCCTTTCGGCCTGTTCGGCTTCGATTTTCAGCTTGTCTATGTTTTCTTTTTCCCGCTGAATCCCCTGGATAACGGCTTTTTCACTTTCCCATTTGGCTTTGACGGTTTGTCTTTTTTCGGATAGATCTGCGATTTCTTTGCTAAGTACGGTTTCTTTGTCCTTGTTTTTTTCCCTTCGGATGGCCTCGCGCTCAATTTCAAGCTGCATTACTCGGCGGTTGAGCTCGTCAAGTTCCTGGGGAAGGGAGTCAATTTCCATCCGTAGTTTGGCAGCCGCCTCATCCATGAGGTCGATGGCTTTGTCCGGTAGGTAGCGGTCCGAAATGTACCGCTGGGAAAGTTCCACCGCCGCAATCACCGCATCATCCTTGATCCGTACGCCATGGTGAAGTTCATATTTGTCCTTGATGCCCCTAAGGATGGATATGGCATCCGCCGCATCGGGTTCATCGACGATCACTTGCTGAAACCTTCGCTCCAGTGCCTTGTCTTTTTCAATGTATTTCTGATATTCCTTGAGGGTGGTGGCTCCGATGGCGTGCAATTCACCGCGAGCCAGTGCCGGCTTCAGCAGGTTTGCCGCATCCATGGCCCCTTCTCCACCTCCTCCAGCACCAATCAAGGTATGGATTTCGTCAATAAAGAGGATAATCTGGCCTTCCGAGTCTGTAACTTCTTTAATGACTGATTTCAGCCTTTCCTCAAATTCGCCCTTGTATTTGGCACCAGCCACCAACAGTCCCATGTCCAGCGAAATGAGCGTTTTGGTCTTCAGGTTTTCAGGGACATCCCCGCTTACGATACGCTGGGCAAGCCCTTCTACGATGGCTGTCTTTCCCACACCGGGTTCTCCCAATAAAATGGGGTTGTTTTTCGTCCTTCTGGCAAGAATCTGCAGCACCCTGCGGATTTCCTCATCTCTTCCGATTACCGGATCGATCTTCCCTTTCTTGGCCAATTCATTTAGGTTTTTGGAGTATTTCTCCAGCGACCTGTATTTGGATTCTGCGTTTGGATCTGTCACTTTATTTCCTTGTCTAAGTTCTTTGATGGCTTCTGTCAATGCTTTTTCTGTCACGCCCTGATCCTTGAGTAACTTTGCCGCGGCTTCATCCCCCACGAATATTCCGAGAAGCAGGTGCTCCACCGCCACGTATTCATCTCCAAAGGATTTCAGGTAGTCTTTTGCCTTTTGAAATACTTGGTTGGTGGCATTGGAAAGGTAGGGTTGTTGCTGACCGGATACTTTGGGAAACCTTTTGATGATTTCCTCAAGTTTTTGTTGAATCAGGTTGGGATTAATGCTCAGTTTTTTTAAGATAAAACCGGTGACGTTTTCATCTTCCAGTAAGATGGCTTTCAGCAAGTGAGCCGGCTCTAGGACTTGCTGTTGTTCGGAGGTACAGAGCTCTAGGGCTTTTTGTATAGCTTCCTGTGATTTTATGGTGTATTGTTTGAAATCCATTCGTGGTATGACTTTACTTGCCAATCAATAAAATATTTTGACTTGTATTATCCTTTCGTACACAAATTTGCATCCAAATTCAAAAAAGTGAATTTCCCTGAAACAATGTCCGAATTTGAACAGTTTTATAAGTGTTTTCAGCCGTTTTGTCAGCGATTTGTGGGGTATTAGGCCGAATTGATTTGAGGTAGGTATTCGTTTTCCACATAGTTCTTTGAGGTATGAACCATAGGAAAGCGAATTCTGCTGGCGCTGTTGGAATTCAGTTTGATCGGGATTTTGGCTTTTATTGTTGGGTGTAAAAGGCATAATCCGAGATAACTTGACGTAGAAACTCCAGGGATCGCTGTTCGTGGGTCACGGCAAGAAGGGAGGAAGTTTGTTCCGCTAGCTTTTTGATTACCTGAAAATCCCGTTTTACCAATGCTTTATCCAAGATGGTTTTTATTTGTTGAATTTGGGCATCCGTAAGGTGAGTAACCTGGGGATAGCGCGGGGTGTGATTTTCCGGTAAGGAGGCCATCAGGTTCTCCCTGAGGTTTGGAATCTTTTTCTCGCTGATGACAGTAGTACCCGCAGCCAAGTCCCCAAGCCGCTGTCCTTTGCCGCCAACCAAAATAACCAATATGGCAACTCCGCCCGAAGTAAGGGTAATGTCAATCAAGCGTAATACCCAGCGTATAAAAAAAGTGAACATGTCGGGCTTGGACCCGTCGAGTTTGACGACCCTCAATTTCATAGCAGCTTTTCCGGGCGTACGTCCATTCATAAAGGTTTCGAAAAGAAAGAAATACAAAAGCAGCGGTACGGCGAGAACCATGTAAATTGCCCACATACCGTCTCCCACGGATTGATCTAGGTTTCCAATTCCTATCAATAAAGCCAATATATAGGCAACTTGAACGAATATATCAATGAGATAAGCAAGGATACGATCTCCCACCCCGGCAATTGTTTGCTGAATTCTGATATTTTGTGCCGTTTCTATTTGAAAATTATCCATTTATTTCTTTATTTGATAAAAAACTTTTTGGTACCCATGCGAGAGGCAGCATTTATAAAGGCAAATAAAGATAAATGGTTAGCATTTGAAAATGTGCTGAAAAATAAAAAAAATATTTCTCCGGATGAACTGGCAGATTTGTATTTGGAAGTGACGGATCACCTTAGCTATGCGAGGACCTTTTACCCCCAGAGCAATACCTCCATATACCTCAACCAACTGGCTTCCCAGTCCCACCTGCTTTTGTATAAAACCAAAAAAAACGCTTCCAGAAAATGGCTTTCTTTTTTTACCACAGACTTTCCACTGATGTTCTATCGCTACAGGGCCGTCTTGGGCGTTGCCTTCTTCGTGTTTGTGGTATTTTCCGCAATTGGTGCGTTCAGTGCAGCGACAGATGCGGCTTTTGTCCGAAGCATTTTGGGAGATGACTATGTCAACCAAACCTTACAAAACATAGACCGAGGGGATCCGATGGGCATTTATAAAAGTACAGGATCACTTGAAATGTTTCTTGGGATTACGATTAACAATATCCGTGTGGCGCTCACGGCATTTGCCATGGGGATGTTGTTGGGAATAGGGACGCTGTATGTCTTGATGAAAAACGGGGTGATGCTGGGTTCCTTTCAGTATTTCTTTGCCGATAATGACTTGTTTTGGGAATCGTTTCGCACAATTTGGATTCACGGCACCATTGAAATATCCGTCATCATCATTGCCGGCTGTGCAGGACTGGTGGTAGGGAATTCCATCCTCTTTCCTGGTAGCTACTCCCGGTTGGAATCGTTTAAGCGGGGTGTAATGGATGGAGCGAAGATTATGCTGAGTACGGTTCCTTTTTTTATCCTTGCGGGATTTTTGGAAGGATTTGTTACCCGGCAAACCCAGATGCCGGCAGTTTTGGCCTGGATAATTATTCTGGGTTCTTTGGGATTGATTTTATTTTATTTTGTTTTTTATCCATATCACTTAAACCGTAAACATACCCATGGAAAACCAGCACATCCAACTCAAGGCTGAAAGAAGCATCAGCGCCATCATTTCAGACAGTTTTAAATTCGCAAGAAGTAATTTTGGGGAATTGAAATCCCTTTTTATCAAAAGCCTTGGAATCCCTTTTGTTATCGTTGTATTGCTCAGTGGCATTTATGCCGCCACCGCGCCCATTAGTTTTTCCCAAGATCCGGATCTTTCCCAATTT
Organism: Cytophagales bacterium; assembly: GCA_038209145.1. Classification (GTDB taxonomy): domain Bacteria; phylum Bacteroidota; class Bacteroidia; order Cytophagales; family Cyclobacteriaceae; genus Lunatibacter. The sequence goes on from JBBQXZ010000079.1 coordinate 14,597, forward strand.
GGACTGACCTACTTTTTGTTGATGGTTGCGACTGTTGTATTCTTGGTACTGCTAGTAGGCACTATTTTGAACTACGTAAAGGCTTATGCTGACAATTCCATGGGGATTGATCAGCATGCTGTAATGATTCAGGGAAGGAAAGTAGCACTTTCCCTGTTAGGGTATAGTATCGTCTTTGGAATTTTAATAGGTTTGGGATTGATATTGCTTGTCTTACCCGGGATATTTCTTTATGTGCCCCTATCCATGGGATATGTGGCCCTGGTGATGGAAAATAAATCCATCAAAGCGGCTATTTCCCGTGGGTTTCAGTTGATAAAAGGAGAATGGTGGGTGACTTTCGGGACGCTTTTAGGTGTTGGAATTGTGTTTGGTATCATTTCCTTTGCTTTCCAGTTGCCTGTACTAGGATACAGTTTGATGAGAGAGCTTGTTGTATCTGAGGAAGTTTCTGCTTCCGGTCGAGGTATAGATATTGTTGCTGCTTTGTTGGCCATGGTGTCTGCGGCACTCACTTATCTGTTGTATGTGGTAGTTATGATAGCCACGGCACTGATTTATTTTGACCTGGATGAAAAAAAGGGAAGTACGGGACTTTTGGAACAAATCAAACACCTTGGAAAAGAGGAAGTGTAAGGTCTTACTTATCGTAGCTTGGGGGTGCTTAGCCCTATTATCCCGTGGTGTACACGCCCAAGATGTTACTACTTTGGGAGAGAAACACTGGGATCTGATACCCAGAGAGCAAGTTGTTTTCGACAATTTCTCTATTGAGAAATTTAAAGATGACCCTGCATTCGCCTATTACGAGGAAATTGCGGAAGAGTCGCTGTGGGTTAGGATCAGGAGTTGGCCCGGAATACTGTGGGACAAATTTTTGGAGTGGGTCTTGGCTGGTGAGGAAGCCACGGGATTTATTGCTTGGATGATCAAGATTCTTCCCTATCTAGCAGTGGTGGGATTGCTTGTTGTATTGGTATGGGTGCTGACCAACCTGGAACGCGACGTTTCCGGTAGAGGTGCCATGCAAAACAGTCAGGTCCGGCTGCTGGCGGAGGAGGATATTATCCACCATGCCGCTATTGACCAACTTATAGACCAAGCCATAGTTGCCAAAAATTACCCTCTGGCGGTACGTTATTATTACCTGCAAGCCCTACAGCTGCTTACCCAAAAAGGCCTGATCACCTGGAAGGACCAGAAGACAAACGCCGATTACATCCGGGAAATTCCCCATGGAAACTTAAAGGATGCCTTTACCAGGGTTACCCTGGCCTATGATTCCATTTGGTATGGGAATTTTGAAGTGGATGCGTTGCTATTTTCCCGTACGGTACAATCCTTTGAACGGCTAAAAACATTGCTATGAAAAATGGAAAGGTCTTGTTGGCAGCCGGATTGCTGATCCTTATCAGTGCTGTTTTTTTCTTGCAAACGTTTACTAATCCCCCGGTAAATTGGAACGACAGTTTTTATAAATCAGACAACATACCGATGGGATCGCGGATTTTCCACGAAGCCCTTCAAGATTGGGCTGGCGAGGAGCGGGTTGAGGAAATAAATGTACCCGCATTTGAATTCCTGAGGGATTCTACGGTCAAGGGTACCTATTTCCTTTTTAACAGAAATCTTTCATGGAATGCTACCACTACCCATCAGCTTTTGGATTGGGTTGCTGATGGAAATACGCTGTTTATGGCTGCCAGTGAGTTGGATGCATTTCTCTTGGACACCCTGGGGCTTGGCGTGGAAAGCCGATTTGAGTATGAAATTACTGCCAACGCCGTACGCCTGGACTTGGTAAATCCGCACCTCAACCCAATGGAAACGGTGCTATTTGACAGGGAGGAGCCACTAGTCGCTTTCACCGAAATGGAAAGTAGATGGCCCATTCAAGTGCTAGGTAGGGGGGCCAAAGTGTCATCGGACCAATTGCCTGATTGGCGGGAGGCCGATATTAATTTCGTATCCCTGGACATGGGAGCAGGTAGGGTTTTATTACATACCTACCCGGCTATTTTCACCAACTACTTTCTCTTGAAAGAAGATAACCTGGCGTATATGCGTGGTATCCTGGCCTACCTCCCCGCTGAATATCCGCTGTATGTTGACAACTACTACAAGGCAGGCAGAACCTCCTACATCTCCCCACTCTACGTACTTCTTGGAAACCGATCGTTAAAAATGGCCTATTACATCCTTTTGGGTATGGCCGTACTCTGGGTCTTTTTCGCCGGCAAGCGCCGCCAAGCGGCAATTCCAGTAATCCTACCTCCCAAAAATCAATCACTGGCCTTTGTAGACACCTTGGCAGCCATGTACCTCGCCAAAGGCGACCATAAGGCCATGGCCATGCACCAGATCAATTACCTGTTTGAATATCTCCGACGAACCCACTACATCGGTACTGAACACCGGGATCCGGAATGGCGCAGACGGCTTTCCGAAAGATACGGACAGTCCCTGTATGCTACGGAAAAGGCCTTTGATTTTATAGAGGAAATACAAAAAAGCAAGAATATAACACCCAATGAACTTATGCGATTAAATCAATTTGTAACCAATTATACCCACCGCCATGCCAGCACTACATGAAGACCTCCCCAATGACAGGGAACAAAGTCAGCCTATGAATGAAGCTGACGACTTCCAGTCCCGCTTGCCCCTTAATGAGCTGAAAGTAGCTGTGGATCAAATCAAGTCGGAGCTGAACACCGTAATCATCGGGCAGGAAACATTTATCGAACAACTCATTGTGGCACTTTTAGCCAATGGCCACGTTTTGATCGAAGGAGTGCCTGGCATTGCCAAGACAATAACGGCCAAGCTTTTTGCCCGAACCCTAGACACCGGATACAGCCGCATTCAGTTTACCCCGGATCTGATGCCGGGCGATGTGTTGGGTACCTCCATTCTGAACAGGCAAAGCAGCCAGTTTGAATTCCGCCCGGGACCTGTTTTTTCAAACATAGTACTTATCGACGAGATCAACCGTGCTCCCGCAAAAACCCAGTCGGCCCTATTTGAAGTGATGGAAGAAAGGCAAATTACCCTGGATGGAAAGCGGATGCCGATGGAATTTCCTTTTATGGTTTTGGCTACCCAAAACCCCATCGAACAAGAAGGCACCTACGCCCTGCCGGAAGCACAACTGGATCGATTTTTATTTAAGATCAATGTATCCTATCCTTCCCTGGAAGAGGAGGTTCTTATCCTCAAATCCCACCACCAGCGAAAAGGGGAAGATCCTTTGCCGAAAATTAAGCAGATTCTAAATCCCGAATCTTTGGCTACTTATCGGAAACTGACTGCGGAGGTATTGTTGGAAGAAAAAATCCTGCGTTATATTGCCGAACTGGTGCTTAAAACCAGAAATCATCCGCATTTGTTTTTGGGCGGTTCGCCCAGGGCGTCGTTGGCCATTATGCATGCTTCTCAGGCCTTTGCGGCCATTGCCGGAAGGGATTTTGTGACTCCCGATGATGTGAAAAGGTCGGCCTTGCCGGTGCTTTGTCACCGGTTGATTCTTACGCCCGAGCGGGAGATGGAGGGCATGACGGCCGAATCGGTCATTGATACCGTCATACAGACCACACCGGTGCCGAGATGAGTATCGTCCGCTTTGTCAGGAGCTTTTACCTTCCCCCCAGGCCTTTTTATCTGCTGGCTGGAGTAGGGTTGCTGTTTATGCTTTCGTATTGGGTGACTTTCTTGTATGCGATTAGTGCTATTCTCTTCTGGCTGATG
>JBBQXZ010000080.1:0-18247 GCA_038209145.1 Cytophagales bacterium
CGTCAAATACGGGTACCCATTCTTTGATAAGGTTGTCATAGGGTTCCACGGCGTTATAAGGCGGAAAGTGAGTGACGACAAACACCCAGTCCGCCGTGTTTTGTTGAAGAACTTGATGCATCCATTCCGTTTGTGGCGCAGTGGGGAGCGTGGCATCCAGCATGATATAAAGGGCATTTTGATACCTGAAGGAATAGGTTCTTTCAGGATTTATGCCATCGGGGCCGTTTTGTGGATAACTAAACATGTCCTCATACATCCAGGCACCGAGTCCATCCTGGCTGTCGTGGTTCCCGGGTACTGCCATTAGGGGTTTTCGGGATATGGTTTTCCCGGCATAGCCAAAAAGTTGATCCCAGTCATCCCGGTGCAGGCCCGTATTGACGAGATCACCGGCAATGATGTAGAATGCGTTGTCCGGGTGATTTTGGTCCGCCTGATGGATCAAGTCTCCCCAAGTATCGGTGTTGTGCACATCGCCAAACCAGACAAAAGAGAATGGTGTAGCTGACTGCGAAGCGGTGCGGAAATATTCCGGATCAGTCCAGTCTCCAAGGTTATTGCCCACCTGGTACTGATAGGCAGACCCGGGGTTCAATCCAGTTAGGTTTGCCGTAAACCGCTGTATATAACGGTCATTCGCCAGCAACCTGTCCTCCATTTTTTTTGGATTCCCGCTTTGGACAAGCGTATCTGTGCCAGTTGCTGACCAATAGCGAACCTGACCTGAGGTGATGGCTGGTGCTGTGCGCCACTGTATGTCTATGCTGGTACTGGGTTCTCCACTATAGGTGAGCATGACTTGATCCGGAACAGGCGAGGAAGGAAAGTCGGTGTTTCGGAAAGCTCCGATGAGGTGGGCCTCCCTGGCCCGACCACGGATTGTCGTAAGCAGTTGGTGGCCTTTGAGCTGCTCCGGTACTTCCGTAAGGGTAAGGCCATCCCAGTCGTGGTACGTGAAGGCTCCTACATCAAAGGTCTCCAGGTGCTGATTTTCCGGAAAGATTGGGGTGATTTGAAGTTCATCTGTTTCGTTTTGTGGCCCAACACCTACAAAATAGACCGGACGGTGCTTGTCAAATCCATTTATGCCCAAGTTGACGGGGCCTTTGTCAAATTTCTTCTGCCACACTTCATAGGTGGACAGGGAGTTTTTTACGGTCATGGCTGTCTTCACAAATCCGGATTCAAAAAGCCAAAAAGGAACCACTTGTTGATTCTCGTCCCGCATGATGGAGACGGTGGCCGGCACGTTTAGCTGAAAATTCCAATAATGCGTTGAGAGGATTTCTTTCTCGGCGGGAGACAGGTAAGCTTGAATAAACGCGTCGGAAATGGTATCAAGGGTAGGTTTGTCAAAGCTGGCATAAAAACGGCTGACTAAGTCGTCCATGGTTTCGGAAAGGGATCCGGGGTTGATTTCCGTAGTTTCATTTTTGCAGGAGAAAAGTGACAGAAAGGCAACTAATCGAATGTATTTCATATGGATAAATTGATTCAAAATATTTTTATTGATTATATTCGCAAGTTTTAATCCCAGCAGAAATACGAAAAATACGCTGGATTGTACTAGTCGTTTACAATTTAAGGGCAATATTTTTTATTGGGACATTTTATTTCTCAGATACCGGTTTTTTCTCAAAAGAATTTTGCCAATTGGGATAGTCCTTTTATACTCCCCCATTGTATTACAGCCAAGCAGGGCAAGTCAATGAAAAAGGTAAAAGCAGATGCGTTGATCCGGAAGCTGGTCACCAACACCATTTCCAGGGAGGAGTTCGGCGAGTTTCTACATGGCTTGGAGGATGATCAGATGGTCATCTGTTTGGAGATGAGCTTAAGAAGCCATTTTGATTCCATCATGGAAGATCACGAATCTAAGGTTGAATACCCCCGAAATATTTCCAAATCAGACTAATTTCTCCAATCATAATTAATCAATAGACATGACAGAAGCATTCCGGAATAAAATTTTACACAATCTAAATCTCAGAATCACGAATATTTAAACTTCCCTAAATATTTTGACAAATGGAAGAGTAATCGCCAACGGTTTGGAAACTCGCTTTCCAATTTGAATCAATCTTCAATAAGTTTAAAAATGTAAGTTAATTATCAAAGAAAAATGAAAAAATACCGTACTAGCAAAATTTATAAGTGGATGGTACCACTTTTATCGTTTGGTCTTTGCTATGGAAGTCCATACGCAACGATGGCCAATTCGTCATTAGGCACTGACCGCCCGGTCAGTATTTCCAGTATCTCTCCAGAAGAGGTATTCGAAAAAAATTCAGAATTTGTTGCCGTTACTGTAAGGGGTAGGGTCACAGCGCAAGGTGATGATTCAGGTTTGCCCGGTGTTACCATAGTAGAGAAAGGAACCAATAACGGAACCGTGACCGACATCCAAGGTGCTTATTTGATCGATGTGGCAGGAGAAAATTCCGTATTGGTATTTTCCTACGTCGGTTTTGATTCAAAGGAAGTAAGGGTAGGAAACCTAAGTAACATCAATGTTTCACTAGTCGAATCTTTGTCTTCCATGTCTGAGGTAGTGGTAACCGCCTTGGGTATCGAAAGAGAGAAGCGCTCATTGGGTTACTCAGTCGGTGAGGTAAAAGGAGATGATGTGCGAAATGTAACACAAGAAAACGCCATCAACGCCTTAGCTGGACGAGTTGCCGGTGTTACGATAAACCAAACAAGTGGCGTGGGTTCCTCTACTTCCATTGTAATCAGGGGAGCTACTTCTCTTACAAGTGATAACCAGCCTTTATTTGTGATAGATGGAGTGCCTGTGGCAAATAGCCTTAACAACATGAGAGCTATGGGGGGTCGAAATGAGGTGGATTATGGGAATCAGATTTCTGATTTGAACCCGGATGATATCGAAAGTATCTCTGTGCTCAAAGGCCCCAGTGCTGCTGCACTTTACGGTACCCGTGCTGGAAATGGGGTGGTTTTGATTACTACCAAAAAAGGCAGAAAAGGAGAACGATTGACTGTAAATTTCTCCTCCTCCAACGTTTTTGAGCAACCTGTAAGACTTCTGGATTTTCATTACGGGTTTTCAAATGGAAACAGGGTAGGCTTATTGGATGAAAGATCAGAATATTGGACTGGGATCCCATTGGATCAAGGTATTTCGGCAGTGCAGTGGAATAGCCCGGTTGGTACAGATGGCAACCGGATACCGACAGAAATGAATTCATATCCGGATAATATGAAAAACTTTCTTGAAACAGGCATTACTTCTACCAATTCGTTGGCTATAACTGGGTCTACCGACAAAACGACCTACAAGCTAGGTTATACGAACATGTCCCACAATGGCATGATACCGAATTCCGATTTGTTTCGGCATAACCTGAATTTTTCCGTTGGATTTGACATCACAGACAAGTTGAAACTATCCACTGACATCAATTTATCGAAGTCACTCTCCAATGATCGTCCCTCTACAGGAAACAGAGGTGCAAATGCCGCTGAATCCGTTTACAATTGGTCTCATGTCAATATTGATGATCTAAAAGATTATTGGTTACCAGGACAGGAAGAGTTTCAACAAAAAGCACCTTCCGACAATATGGATAACCCCTATTTCATCGCCTATGGTATCAACAATGGCTTCGTTAGAGACAGGGTATTGGGTAGTGTGAAGCTCGACTATAAATGGAGCGAGAACCTCAATTCTCATCTCCGGATGAGCTATGATACATATTCGGAAAACCGGGAAACCAAGATTCCATATTCCTATACCCGGGAAAGAAGAGGTGCCTATCACCTACAGGACCTTGCACAAGCCGAGTCAAACTTAGAATTCCTTACAACCTACAAAAAAGCGGTAGGGGATTTTAATCTCTCGTTTTCAGCCGGCGCAAATGCCATGAATCAGAATTTCAGGGATAATTATATGGGTAGCCGGGATGGGGTAGGCCTTGTAGTTCCGGGTTTATATAGAATAAGTAACATCCGACAGGACGGGATAGCCTATACCAATTTTTCCAACAGAAGAGCCATATACAGTGTGTTTGGGTTGGCTTCTATTGGATTTAAGGATCAATTGTATCTGGATTTGACTGCGAGAAATGATTGGGCAAGTACGCTGCCGCCTTCTAACCGATCTTATTTCTATCCTTCTGCCTCTTTGAGTTGGATGGCGAACTACACCTTCAATCTCCCACAGAATATTTCCATGTTGAAGTTTAGGGCGGGATTAGCCCAAGTGGGTAATGATACCAACCCCTATGCCATCGTGCCGGTGTTGGGAAGCGCAAACTGGGGAAATTTGGTTTTCAATACCTTACCCGGGAATTTGCTTAATCCCAATCTTAAGCCTGAGATCAATACCTCCTACGAATATGGGATGGATCTGAATTTGTTTAACGACAGGTTGAGGTTTGAAGGTACTTACTTTTATCAGGAAAACAGGAACCAAGTATTAAACGTACAGGGTCCTTCATCATCGGGCTTTCCTACCAGACAGATCAATGCAGGTATGATTTCCAGTAGAGGTTGGGAAATCATGTTGGGCGGAACTCCCATTCAAAAAGCCAATGGTCTTTCTCTTGATGTGAACGTTAACTTCACCCGAATGAGAACCCGTTTGGAAAGTTTGACCGATGGTATGGATTTTATTACTCTTTGGGATGACAATAATGGTGGAGCTCAGACTTTTGTAGGAGAGGATATTGGTAATCTTTACAGCCGGGGATATCTAAAAGTAGAGGATCCAAATTCACCTTACTACCAATGGCCTATATTGACAGCGACTCAAGGTTCATGGCAGCCGGACAACCGAAGAGAAGCAAGGGTGAAAGTAGGAAATTTTAATCCTGATTTTATCATGGGCATGCAGACTGGTTTGAGGTACAAAAAGTGGAACTTGCAAGCTAGTTTTGATTGGAGAATGGGCGGTGAATTCCAGTCATTTACCTATAGATATGGGGGGTCAAATTGGAAGTCCAAACTACAAATGGACGCCCTTATTCCCGGTGGTCTTTATACTGATGCTGAATTGGTTGCTTTGTTGAAGTCGGATCCTGAAAGATATATTATACCTCAAAACGGAAATTTCCCACGTGTGGGGGGTTATACAGAGGCAGCGGGAGGACTACCTAACCCACTTGGAACAGGCACAAATTATGACGGGGTCTTTATTCCTGGGGTGATTCAAATTGCTCCCGGAGAATACAGAGAGCATTTGGGTGGAGCAGGAACATTTGTTCGTCCCGCATCAAACATGTTCCCTTGGTCTTATAATCAGCAGGTTACTTTCGATGCTTCTTTCCTTAAGTTGAGAGAGCTTTCCATCGGATATGATTTGCCGACCATCAAGGGAATTAGGAATGCAAATATTTCCGTCTTTACCAGAAACATTATTCTGTGGACTGCCGCCAATATTGGAATTGATCCTGAAAGGGCCTTTCAGGTCATGGGCAACAGACAAGGAGATACGGCAAATGCATTCCGTCAGGGAATTGAGTTGCAGAACGTAATGCCTTGGACTATGCCATTTGGATTTAAGTTAAACATGACATTTTAATTAAATCCTGTTTACTGAACACTAAAATTTGAAAATGATGAAAATAGTTAATTCACTCTATAAGTTCATGGTCGCATTGGTGTTGCTTGGGGCAATATCCTGCGATAGCTTGGACGAAATAAACGAAAATCCCAATGGGATTTCACCTTCGAAGGCGAACCCCAACTTTCTTCTACCCGCAGTGATGAGACAAGCTGCGCTGAATATCAACGATTTGGGATATGGAGATATGGCGGGAACTGTGCAGCATACCCAGAAAGACGGATGGTTTACCGGACATAATGTGTACGAATGGGGATTGCAGGATTGGAATGGCTGGTACGACTTATTAAGAAATAACCGATTTCTAATGGAAAGGGCAGATGCTACCGGCCTCGATTTCCATAAAGGGATATCTCTGACCATGAAGTCATTTATATTTGGTACCATTACTGATCTGTGGGGTGATGCGCCATACACAATGGCACTTCGCGGGGATCAACCTGGATTGGAAAATGAGTTTCCTGCATTTGATAGCCAAGAAGTCATTTATGATGGGGTAATCAATGACCTGAAAGCTGCTGCCCAGATCTTTTCTACGGGAAATAATACAGGAATCATTGCGCAATATGATCTTTATTTCGGTGGAAATGCGCAGAGATGGCACAAGTTTACCAACTCATTGCTGTTGAGATACTACATGAGACTTTCTGCAAAGAAGCCTGATTTTGCAAGGGCCGGAATTGAAGAAGTCTTCCGCACGGGTGTGTATTTGTCAGCCGCCGATGAAGATGTAGTAATGAACTACATTGGTGCGGCAATGGCCGATTCTTGGCCAAGTGCCACTGATTTTGATGCGGGGTCCAATTATCGGCGTATTAAGCCAACCACTACATTAATCAATAGAATGGTGGAGACCAATGATCCCCGTGTACCTGTGTGGTTTAGACCAGTACATAATCAGTGGGTAGAAAACCTCACATTGACTACGTCTATAGATCCATTTATCAGGGAAAATGGCGTGATTTTGCCGGGAATAGTGTCACTTAGTGATGCTGAATATGTCCGGCGGAAAGCGGCTGGAAATGTGTATACCCGACATTATAATCCGGTGTTGTTAGGCCGTCAGCTGGACACAAGACGTTATGTTGGAGTCCCTGCGGGATTGGAGAATCCAAGTGCACACAACCTTAACCCAACTGAAGGTCAGCAGGTTGAAAACCAACATGTTTCCCAACTTTCTGACCACTACAGGGGCAGAAGTGGAGGAATCCTAAGGGCGAGGATCATGTCCGCAGCCGAAATACATTTTATTTTGGCAGAGGCGGCACAGAGAGGCTGGAATGTCGGCAATGCGCAAACACACTACAATAATGCGATCCGGTTGTCACTGCAAACTTGGGGAGTAGGACCTGGTTATGATGCGTACATTGCCCAGCCCGGCGTGGCTTACGATGGTAGTCTGAAGCAGATTATTGAGCAGAAATGGATCGCTTCTTGGACTACAGCCACAGAATCCTGGTTTGATTATCGAAGAACAGGTTTTCCGGTCTTGGTACCCGGTGAGGCCTCAGCAGAACCGGTAATGCCTGTCCGTTTCACTTACGGAAACAATGAGATTAACTTTAACAGTGCCAATGTAGGAAATGCAATTTCACGGTTGGAGGTTACATTTGGTGCTGGAAGAGGAGCAAACAATCAGTGGTCCAAGCCATGGTTGATCCAAGGTACTGGTAAACCTTGGTAATAGATTTGAACATTGAAATTTCAGCCCTGGTTTTGCAAAAAACCAGGGTTTTTTTATGTCCGTTTCCTCCATGTGACAAAATTTGAAAATTCAGGATCATACGGATGAACCTTATTCCATTATAGCTTTGTGGTACTTAAAACTTGGTAAATGCCCAATCGGATGAAAAACCTATCAACCTGAGTTAGGCCATTGGTCAAACTAGTCAAAGAATAGAATTATTATTCATCTTAAATTGCTTTTAATGAAATCTACTTTGAAAGATAAATCAGTGTCTTTAATTGGTTTTTTGGTCATCAGCCTTTCGGTTATTTATGGTGCAAATGCGCAGTAGGCCATATTCATGGATGGCCTTGGTGACCAACAAATAGCCTACCTGCCTAACTGGATTCCAAACCGGGTCATCCTAAACCTGTCCGAATCGCCACTTGCTACCCTAAACGTAAATTGGCGGACTTCCGCAGCACAGCAAACAGGGAAGGTGGAGTAGGCGGAGGCCATGCACTCCTCGGCATTTTTGGAAAATGTTGTTTCCGGTGTGGCGCAAAGCGAATTCCTTTCCGTCAGCCATGATACCAACCCGACAATTGAGGCCTATTATCACGCTGCCCAGATGACAGGGCTTGCCCCCGGCAAAACCTATGTCTATCGGGTTGGAAATGACCCGTAATGGAGTGAGTGGTTTCAGGTAGCACTACCTGATCCGGATGCCAACGGCATTTCCTTCATTTACTTGGGAGATGCCCAAAATGGGGTAAGGGACTACTAGTCAAAGCTAATCCATCAGGCTTACAAACACCATCCCCAAGCGGCTTTTTCCCTGTACGCCGGAGACTTAATCAACCGGCATGATTATGACTTTTATAACTCAAATCTTCGTTGCACATTGGGAATCTCACCGTGGGTGTTGATAGCTATTATGGTCAACACGGCTAAAACCAAAAAGATCAGAAGTAACGCATAAGTCCATTTCACTGGAGCTATCGGTCGTTCCGATGGGAAAGGTTTCAATTTTGGCAACGCCCAGACGATAACAATAAAATTAATGATATAAAGGAATTGCTCGATTCGGTAAAAACTAAGGAACGATCCTGTGATGAAAATGGAAAAAAGAATATACATACCAAAATATCCCCAAAAAAGGTGTTTGATAGGGGGGCGTTTGATGGATGTAAGACCGGCTGATTTAAATCTTGCAAACTGCCTGATCCAGTAGATGGCCGGAATTAGAAACAAAAGAAATACCAACCACTGCACCACCCTGATCAGACTGCCGGGATTTTCTACCTGTAAGCGGTCCATGGTAGGTAATAAATCTTTCATATTAAAGGATTGTTGCCATACAATAAACGGGATAATTAATACCAGCCCAACCAAGGGGATTATCAGGTTTGAGTTTCTAAGTTTAATGGCCTCTTCCTTTGGCCAGGAAGAAGTAAAAGTCCCATAGGCCATCCCGAGGCCTCCAAAAAATCCCAGCGAATATTCCATCACGTTCCACATGTTAAAAGGAACCTGGGCAACATTCCCCAATACCTGTAGAAAATTCCCAAAGGCAAAGCCAAATCCACCACCAAGACCGGCAAAAACGGCCACGCGTAAGGCACCATGTTGTCGGGTGCGAACCATATAATAAAGCAGGGCAATTGCCATTCCCGCACATATTCCCCACGCTTCCGAGCGCGGTGGGGTCATCATTATGCCCCATTGTTCGATGACGAAAAAATAGAAAATAAGTCCGCCAACCGTCATTTCGGTCACGACTTGATACCATTTTATTTTATTGGCTTTGTTATCGGCCAAAACTAACCCAAATAGACCCCCACCGATGAACCCGTACAAGCCACCAATTATCAGAAGCATCAATAATCCATAATAGACGTTGACAAATTCCACCCCACGGCCGTATCCGACTACGACCCCGTAGCTCATCATGCCTCCGAGTCCCCATCCTACCGCACCTGCAAAAGCTGCCTTTATGCCTTTGGTGTACCAGTCCGACCGTTTTGCCAATAAAATAATGGACAAGCAGCCTATACCTCCCGCCCAGGCAGCACCCTGTTCGTGGCCAAATTGCCCGCGAATGGCCCATGCGGTGGCTAAACTCATGCCGACAATTAGCATGGAAAATAGTGTTTCTTTCGTAAGATGCTTCATTTTATAAAATATGTTTTGTGGATCGGCGATTTGCCAATAGGTGAGGTACTGCCAAATTTATTTAGTCTATATACGTCAAATGCATTATATGTACTACCATTTTTTGTAAATAATGGTAAGATTGTAAGTTATTTTTGTTAATTGGTATTTTTGGTACACGTCAAGCAAAAAAAGCCACCGTGTGGGTGCGGTAAATATGGGGGTTTACTTATTTGCCTGCCAAATATTGCTTGCGATATTCAATGGGATTGCAGCCTTTGACTTGTTTGAATTGACGGGCGATGTTTTTACTGTCGTTTAGCCCAAGGTCCATGGCGATTTCAAAAATAGTCTGATCGGTTTCAAGGAGTTTTTGTGTAAATTTCTCTATTCTAAGATTGAAAATATATTTGTAAATGGGGTAGCCGGTAATGTGTAAAAAGCGCTTTTCGAGTGTCCTGCGGGACAAGGGCACCTGCTTCACGACTTCGTCTACCTGAAGGTTTTTTTCGATGTTTTTATGGATGTATTTGAGGGTGGAGGCGATATAGTTGTCATTGGTGGCGTAGATGTCCGTGGACTGGCGGGTGATGATCTGTGTGGGTTTTACAAAGATATCGTAGTGGTCGTCATGCCCGTTTTTGATCATGTGCTCCATGAGCTTTGCGGTGTCGTATCCCCCTTTTTCGATGTCAAGGCCAATGCTGGATAAGGGTGGGCCGGACAGTTCGCAGAGCATCTCATCGTTATCCACGCCAAGTACGGAGACTTCTTCCGGAATCCTGATTTTGTTCTGCTTGCAGGCCTCCGTGATATGCAGTCCCTGATTGTCGTCACAGGTCATCAGTGCGATGGGTTTGGGCAAGGACAGCAACCATTTGCTCAGTGAGTTACTTTTGAAATACCACAGGTCTGTGGACCGTGACTTCCGGTGTTCAAAATAATGAACCTTGAATCCCACGGACTTGATTTTTTCCTCGTATCCTTCTGCCCGCTCCCTGGACCATACGATGTCGTTGAAGCCATAAAAGGCAAAATTCTTGAATCCTTTTTGCAAAAAATAGGAGGCGCCCATTAATCCGGCTTCCCGGTAGGAACCAGTGATATTTGGCAGTTCTTTGAACCGCTCCTTGAAGTCTTGGGCAATAATAGGGATCTTGGAATCCAAGATTTTCTGGATATCCATATCATTGTAAAGCTGTCCGATGATTCCGTCGGCTCCCCAATCTTTTGCCCATTCCAAGATGCCTTCTATACCGATAGTCTCCCGGTAATATAGCGGCATGCGGCAGTATGTCCAGGGACCATGTTCCGCAGAGTATTTGGAGATTCCTTTAAGTAAACTTTTACTGTATTCTTCCGCAAAATCCAATAACAAGATAATCTTATACATGGGTGTGGGATCAGTTAATTGAAAATGTCTCTGATGTTTTTGACGGTGGCATTGGTCACCAGCGGCTTGGCCCATATGCCAATACTCAGTACATAGCCCAATGTAATCAATAAAAAGAGCATGGCAACTTTAAGTCCTACCAATTCGGCAATGCCCCCAACCAATAAAGGCACTACCGCACCACCCGCAATCCCTGTACAGAGAATACCGGAAAAGGTGCCATGGTGTTTGGAGACTGAATTAAGTGCCAAGGAGAATATAATGGACCACATGACAGAGGCGAAGAATCCGGTGAGTGGGAAGGAAATAATAGCCATTTGAACAGGGCCAAACAAGGCAGCCAACAAGGCCAAAATGGCTCCCGAAGTAAAGAAAATGAGTACCCTTCGGCTATCAAAGAACTTGAGGAGAACCAGTCCCAAGAGGCATCCAACAGTGAGCAGTCCCCAGAAATAGGAAATAACGGAGGCACCGGTAGTGGATGGATCCACGCCATGGTAATCCTGCAAAAACTTTGATGTCCAGTTGGCTATCCCCTGTTCGGTACCCACGTAGCAGAAGATTCCCAGAAAATAAAGGAGAACCATCTTATCCGATAGCAACTCCTTTAAGGAGGTGCCGGCATCGATCTTCTCATCTTCTTTCAGCTCAACTGTTGGGAATTTTGAAAAAAAGATGATGATGACCATCAAAAACGATGTGACGGCGAATACCCAATAGAGGGAAACCCATTTTAGATTTTCGGGTACCAGCCCGTTGAGTGTGGTGATGAAGAAAGAAGCATCATCCGTGTGCATGTTTGTCACGAGGTAGCTATACAGCAGTGGACTCAGAAAGCTTGCCGCACCAAAGGCCAACTGACCCAGAACCGAATTAAAGGCAAAGTGTTTGTCCCCCCCTGCTGTACGCAATAGGGGATTGATCACTACCTGCAACATGGCCATGCCGATGCCAATAATAAAAAGGGAAGAGAGTGCAATTCCAAAGCTGGGAATGAGAGCAAACAATAAAGCCCCTAAAAACGCCATAATAAAGGCGGTTACCAATATTTTTTTCTCCCGGTATTTTTCCACCAAGATTCCCGAAGGAATAGACATCACTGCGTATGCCACAAAAAAAGAAAACGGAAGAAATCCTGCCAACCCGATGCTCAGGGTAAAGCTGTCAATAATATCCGGTATGATGGGACCAAGAATATTGGTCAGAAAGGAAATAACAAAAAAAATCAATAATATCAGGGCAACGATCAGGTTGTTTGGTTTCATGTATTTCTATTTTTCATGGCTGCAAGAGCAAATTACGACAATTTGAGATGTGCTTCACTGTGTTTTTTTGAGCGGCAACACGCGCCTGTCATTTTTCGGATGGAAGGTGCAGGCCTCGTTGCGGGATTAGATGGAATTGACCACCCCGCTGACGTGCTCCATGGATAAGTCAACCAAAGCAGCTGCCCCCAAGAGCGCAATATTTTCATTTTTGGAAACGAATATCTTTAGTTTTTTGATGGATTCCGGATAAATAAAATCGGAGAAGCTCCCTTCCATACTTTCCTTGAAAAACTCATAGGCTTTGGCAATCGATCCTCCCAAGACGATTGCTTGCGGATCATAGGTATATAAGACAGCCTGGACAGCAACGCCCAAATGGTGCCCAAACTCCCGCCATTGATGGAGCGCTTCTACATTACCGTGTTTGGCAGCTTTGTAAGCATCCAATGCGGTGGTGTTGTAAATACTACTGAAAAAATTGCCGCTGGCATAGAATTCTATGTTTTTGTCTTTGTAGGGCAATAGGCCTATTTCCCCTGCCCCACAGTTTACCCCGGCATACAGTTTGTTGCCGATAATGACACCGGATCCCAGTCCGGTACCGATTGACATTCCAACTAAGCTGCTGAATGGTTTGCCAGCCCCGAATTTATGTTCCCCGATCGCAAAGCAGTTCACGTCATTGTTGACAAAAACAGGGAGGGAAAACTCCTTTTCCAGGATTTCCTTTAAGGACACCTTTTTCCAGGAGGGAATGTTGGTCACGTTATAAACTATACCCCTTTCAATATCTACAACTGAAGGTACACCGATTCCTATACCGTCTACCTTGTATTTTACATAAGGTTTGATAAATTGAACGACCTGGTCTAGTGTGGAGGTTAGGCTGTCTTTTTCTTTCAGCAGGCCTTTCGTTTGATGAATAATTTCACCGTCTTTTTCTATTCCGACTTGGATTTTTGTTCCTCCTAAATCAATTCCTATGTTCATTTTACGCTCGGTAGGTGAAATTTTTCTTCAAAAAGATAACTACAAATATATTTATACAACAATTCTTTCCCAGTGCAATAAAACATAACCATTCCAAATGGATATTGAAATGTACTGGTTTTCAGGCTTCCTTGTGCTTTTACCCTTTTTAGCTGTTCTTTTTATACTTGAAAATGGGTATTTGGACTATTTGATTTTTTAAATTTTTATCAATAGTCCAATTAGGTAGAACAGGGTATATTCAACAACGAAAGAAGAAGTTCTCCTAGGTCTGGTTTCAGAATTCATACGTGTAACCTTTTTTGGTTTATTTGTAATTTTGGCTCTTTGATCAAAGAAAGATGCTGTCATTGTTTAATTCCATAAATGGTCACCTCTCATTCATCACGAAATGATAACTTTATGTTTTAATCTAATTTGTGTGGGAGATTTAAATTTGGGAAATAAAACTAAAAAAATATGAAAAGAAGAGATTTCTTTAGGAAAGGAATGTTTGCATCACTCGGTGCGACAGCTTTGGGAACTGGTGCCGCATTTGCCTCCGGTACGGAAACACCCTTTCGAAAAGTAGCTAAAAACGTTATATTTTTGGTCAGTGACGGGATGAGTACAGGTACCCTAAACATGGCTGACCTGCTACTGAAGCAGAAAGAAGGCCGCAGAAGCCGGTGGATAGGTGCTTATCAAGGCAATATGATGAAGCGGGCCTTGATGGAGACTGCTTCGTCTAACTCCCTCGTGACGGACTCCGCTGCTGCGGGCAGTTCTTGGGGTGGCGGGATGCGCGTTCCAAATGGTTCCCTCAATATTGGCCCAAACGGGGAAGAACCCATGCCTATTTTGCAGAAATTCAAAGCAGCAGGAAAATCCGTTGGATGTGTGACAACGGTACAGATTGCCCACGCTACTCCAGCCTCTTTTTGTGTCAATGAAAAAAGCCGAAGTGCCATGCCTGTTATTGCTGAAAAGTATAAAGAACTGAGATTTGATGTCATGTTGGGGGGTGGTGATGAACTCTTCAATGCAGCTCACCGTGCGGACAAGAAGGACTTGTACCAAGCATATAAATCTGCTGGATTCACTGTGGCCAATACGCGCGACGAACTTCTGAAAGTCCAAGGTAAAGGGCCTTTGTTGGGAATATTTTCTGAGGGGGGATTACCCTTTGCCATTGACAGGGAAAATGATCCCGAAATAAAAAAGGCTGTGCCGACATTGGGGGAGATGGTGACGAAAGCCATTGAGATGCTTAGTCAAAACCCGAATGGATTTGCCATGCAGATCGAAGGAGGTAAGGTAGACTGGGCTGCACATGCCAACGATGCGCCAGCACTGATCTATGACCAGCTTGATTTTGATGAAGCAGTGGGAATTGCCCTCGACTTTGCGGCCAAGGATGGTGAAACGCTCGTCATTATGACTACCGATCATGGCAATGCAAACCCGGGGTTGTTTGACGGAAGTGTAACCGATAAATTTGGTACCCTTTTTACCACTACCCGATCTAACGAATGGGTCTTGAAACAACTTAGCGGGGACAATACACCCGCTCAGGTCATTGATCTGATCAATGCCTACCAAGGAATTATCATTAAAACAGACGAGGCCACGGCTATTTTGAAAAACTATCAGGTAGTCAATGAAGACGGCTTGTATGATACAGGAAAGATTCCCTTAAAACTGCTTTCAGAAATTCAAATGCCTTATACAGGAATAGGTTGGGCAGGTACCGGCCATTCATCAGACCATGTGGAGTTGGCCATGTATGGACCGGGTAGTGAAAATCTGCCTGCTTTTATAGAGAATTATAAACTTCACAACTTTATGCTCAATGCCACCCATGTGCCGGCAATGGCCTATGCGTGGTAAATACAATTCTGCAGGAAGCCACTATTGCTCCCGGCTTCCTTTTGCTTTAAACTCACCCTGACTAAATTTAAGGTAGGGTCATTTCCCTTGGTTAATTGGGAAAACTATGGCAAAGCGTTCCATAAAATTGTAGATAAAGATTATCCTAAAATAACGTAATATGAAAATCATACATAAAGATATTCCATACTGGAAACAAGTTAGCTTAATGCTCTACTTGGTGGCAGTGTCCAGTTTGTCTACCGCATTTGCACAGCAAGATCCCATCGGAATTTTTTTGACTTGGAAGGAAGATCCATTGACCACGATGGTGGTGGATTGGCACTTGGAATCGGGGTCACCCGAAGTACTCCATGTAAAGGAAAAAGGGACCGACACGTGGAACCAACAGCAAAGCGAAGTACATCCATTCCCACATTCGGAACGAAAAATCCACCGTGTTGCTCTTTCCGGATTGAAGCCGGGGACCCCATATAGCATCAAGTTTGGAAATGGGAACAAAGAATATTATTTCAATACCATGCCTGCTGACATTGCCAAGGAGTCCATCCGGATTGCCATAGGGGGAGATTCCATGCACGATCAGTCATTTATGGAAAAAACCAACACCCAAGTGGCGAAATTCGATCCCCATTTTGCCGCAATCGGGGGAGACCTGGCATATGCGAACGGAGACCCTAAAAATGTAAAAAGATGGTATCAGTGGTTTGATGCGGTAAAAAACACCCTGATACGCGAGGATGGTAGAATAATACCGCTAATAGTAGGCATAGGCAATCATGAAGTGCGAAAAGCGGTCTTTGAAGAAGGGGAAGAAGTAATTTACAATGATGCAAACCGGGCTAAAATGGCTCCGTTTTATTATGGGTTATTTGCCTTTCCTGGCCAGCCTGGCTATGCTGTTTTGGATTTCGGGAAGTACTTCAGTTTTTTCCTGTTGGATTCCGACCACTCTAACCCAATTATTGGGCCACAGACAGATTGGTTGAAGAAAGAACTTGCGGTCCGAGACGATGTAACACAGATCATCACCATGCACCACGTTCCCGCATATCCGTCAGTGAGGGATTTCAACGGAACGACGCAATCCAGGGTACGGGAACATTGGCTGCCATTGATCGAAAATGCCGGCGTAAAGTTGGTGTTTGAAAACCACGACCATGCGTATAAGCGAACTTATCCCATAAAAAACAATCAAGTAGACAAAGACGGAGTTGTTTTTATTGGGGATGGCTCTTGGGGTACCAGAACCAGGGAAACGCACGATCCAGAAACTACCTGGTATTTGGACAAGGCAATGTCTGTCCGGGCATTTACCTTGGTTACACTACAGGGAAGCAGTTTTAACATCATATCCATAGACGACGACGGAAATGTCATCGATTCTTATCCACAAAATCCGTTATTAAAATAATTTAGCAATATGAAAAAATCTGCTTTGGCTTTATTTATTGGTGCCGCATTATTTGGTGCCGTCTCCTGCGGAAGTTCCGGTTCAGAATCCTCACAGCAAAAGGAAGAAGTGGATGAATCGAGCATTTCAGCTATCAAAACATTGGAATACGAGCATGTATTCGGGGATGACCGTCCCTTTGCCCAGTGACATGCATCCACCATCGCCCCTGTTGGTGACGGTACTTACATGGTATCCTGGTTTGCGGGTTCTTACGAAAAGCACGATGACGTGGGTATTTGGCTTTCTCAGGGAAAGTTTAATGACTGGTCGGAACCCAAACTGGTAGCCAAAATCCGAAACGACCCCCACTGGAACCCGGTTCTTTTCAATGCGCCAGACGGTAAAATGTACCTTTATTTCAAAGTGGGGAAAGAAATTGACGACTGGGAAACATGGGTGCAATATTCGGAGGACAAAGGTGATACCTGGTCTGAAGCCCGCGAACTTGTTCCCGGTGACACGGGTGGCCGCGGTCCGGTGAGAAACCACCTGTTGGTCCTTTCCGACGGAACTTGGCTGGCACCCGCCTCGCTCGAAGACAACAAAGTATGGGATGTAATCATAGACCGCAGTGAGGATGGGGGCAATACCTGGACGGCAACTGATAAACTGGAACTAGACAGGAATGAAATTACGGGTGAAGGGGTAATCCAGCCGTCGCTCTGGGAATCCAAACCCGGGCACGTCCATATGCTGATGAGAAGCTCATCAGGCCAGATCTGCCGCAGCGATTCTGACGATTATGGAAAAACATGGTCTCCCATCGAAGAAACCGACCTTCCGAATAATAACAGTGGGATTGATATTGCCTCGCTGGGAGGGGAAAAAATTGCCTTGATCTTCAATCCGGTATCCGGCAACTGGGGAGATAGGTACCCCATCACGGTTGCGATCTCCGAAGACAACGGAAAGACCTGGCCGGTCAAATTTGACATCGAAAAAGGTGAAAATGAGGATGATGAGCTCTCCTATCCCGCCATCTTTTACGAAGACGGAAAGTTGGTGGCTTGCTATACCTGGAACAGACAGCGGATTGCATTTTGGAAAGGGAAAATCGAAAGTTCACTATAATCTTTATTTATCCTTAAAAATTTGATATGAGTAAGTTTGGTAGTTTGTTGCTGTTAACATTGGGAATTTCACAGGGTCTTTTGGCCCAAAACAGTCAAACCTATGCCGAAAAGCTGGGTTATCCTTCTGGTACCAAAGTGGTGATATTCCACGTGGATGATGCCGGCATGTCGTATGAGTCCAATACAGGGACCATTCGCTCTATAGAAGAAGGTGTGGCTACCTCGTGCAGCATCATGATGCCCTGCCCCTGGTCTGCGGTATTTACCAAGTACGCCCTTACGGCACCTATGGACGCGGGGATTCATCTCACCCTCACTTCCGAATGGGGTGGTTACCGTTGGCATCCGGTGGCTGGTAGAGAGGTAGTTCCGAGCCTTATTGATGAAGAGGGCGCACTGTGGCATTCCGTTGAGGAAGTAATAAAAAATGCTTCTCCCGATGAAGTCGAATTGGAAATTCGTGCTCAAATTGATAGGGCCATAGCGATGGGTTTGAAACCTACTCATCTGGATAGCCATATGGGCACTTTATTTTACCATCCTCCCTTTTTGGAGAGATATATCAAAGTGGGAGCGGAATATGGTATTCCTGTGATGTTTCCGGGCGGCAGCAACCTAAAATTGTTGGGCTTATCCTCGAACGACAACATAATCAAAAGATTGAAAAAAGAGGGGAAATATACGGAGGGGATGAAGCTTCCCAAAAACGAACTGATGACCCAAGCACCTGCCATTGGCCAGAAGATCTGGAGCCTTGGACTGCCGGTTTTGGATGACCTACATTCGGTAAG
>JBBQXZ010000081.1:0-18226 GCA_038209145.1 Cytophagales bacterium
AAAAGGAAAATTTGCCGCTTCTGCTTTCGCACTTGACAACGCATTAAACAAAGTTGATTTACCGACGTTGGGTAGCCCAACAATCCCACATTTTAATCCCATGAATGTAAATTATATCTTATCAATTTTAAATATCCGGTAGTCTTTGTAACCCTTGTAAAATTCTTTGAAAGAAACCCTGAAAATGGTGTAGACAGGTATCGCAAAGATCATTCCCAAGATCCCGGCTAATTTTGCCCCGGCAAAGATAATAACAAATATTTCAAGCGGGTGTGCTTTTACGGATTTTGAAAAAATCATCGGCTGTAAAAAGATGTTGTCACAGAGTTGAACAATAGCAAACACCCCAAGGATCTTGGCCAGTAGGAAGTAAATTTCATTAGCCTCCGAGAAATTGCCTGTGGCAAGTCCCACCAAAATCCCGAAAGTTGCGCCCAGTATAGGCCCGGCATATGGGATTAGATTGGCAACTGCAGCAAAAACGGCTATGCTCATCGCATATTCTATGTCCGCAATCAAGAGGCCGATAGAAGCCAAAGAAAAGATGGAGGACATCTGAACAAGAAGCCCCATCAGGTAATTGGACAACAAACGCTCCACCTTGTGTACCGTGGCTACAGACAGCTCAAAATAAGGATTAGGCACAAAATTGATTAAATTTCTTCTTAATAGGCCATTTTCCAAAAGGAGGAAAAACGTGATAAAAGATATAGCCAGAATACTGACTAAAAAGGAGCTCGTCGTTGAGATAAACTGATTGACGAATCCCTGAAGATCTATACCACTCCAGGTTTTAAGCAGATTATTTTTAATCAGCTGAAGCAAATAACCGGGCTCGTTGGCTATTAGGTTAAATTTGATTAAAATGCCCTCAATAAAACCTGCTGGTTTCTGCATCTGCTCGTACAGGTAATTGACATTCAGTTCCTGAAGCAATTCAAATTGTGTCCTAAAAAGCGGTATGAATAAAAACACCAAAAAAGTAAAAATCATAATGATGCATCCGAAAGAAAAGATGATAGCCAATGCACGCGGCACAGGTTGTCCGAGAAGATACAGGTTGTTGATCCGATTGGTGAGGGGGCGAAGTAAAGCAGCAATGACCAGAGAAAACACCAGGTACATGCTTATGTTTGAAAAATATGCACCCAGCAAGATGACGAGTATAGCTACAAATAATGCCTTTAGTACCCCTTTGTTCATGGAAGCCAAAAGTACAAAAAAGAACCTCCTGGTAAAATAAGGCAGCCCATAAAGGACCTGATTATTTTGCCGGGAGGTTTTAAAAGTGAGTTCTACTTAGTACATTTAGCGGATGCTGGAGATTAACGGTGATGGAAATTATAATACCGGACAGACAAAAACGGGGCGTGCCCTAATCCCATTTAAGGTCATCTCCAAAATTATTTGTTTCCTCATTCGTATTTACATCAAACTGCGTAAAATCAAAATCAGCCATCAATTCATTTTTCACATGATCCACGGTGTCTTGAAGGGCTTCTACAAATTTGGCAAAATCTTCCTTGTACAGAAATATTTTATGTTTTTCATAAAAAAAACTGTCATCTTTCACTTTGCGCTTACTTTCCGTAATGGTGAGGTAGTAATCATTAGAGCGGGTAGATTTGACATCGAAAAAATACGTCCTTTTTCCTGCCTTCACCTTTTTTGAGAAGATCTCATCTCTATCGTAATCTCTATTGTCTTCCACAATCTTATCTTTTTGGTTTTTTTTCAAAAATAATTTTTTACAAGATAAAGTAAATCGGATATTAATTTCAAATTTAAGCAGAATATTTTTATAAAAAATGGGACAATCAACAAAATAGATGATGGAAAACACAAATTTATATATCTATAAACCTATGTTTTCCATCAATTGGTCTATTGACCATGCATGAATATTTTTTTGGACATCAATACCTCTTCGCTCTCCCTAAGATCAGGATCGTCCACGCAACAATCTACCGGACAAACGGCCGCACATTGGGGTTCTTCATGAAATCCGGTACATTCGGTACATTTGTCCGATACGATATAGTAAAATTCATCTGAAACAGGTTCTTGCTTTTCAGTAGCATCAACCACACTGCCATCTTCCAAGGTGACTTCTTTCAGGTTGGTGCCTCCTGCCCATGTCCAGGATACCCCACCTTCATAAATGGCGGTATTTGGGCACTCAGGCTCGCATGCACCGCAATTGATGCATTCATCAGTTATCATTATTGCCATGTCGATACTTCTGTTAAATGTTGGATACAAAACTAATAACGATAATACACTTGAACAAGTTATTTGGATATACTTCTTTTAAAAAATAATTCCCTACATTAATTGTTGTGCTAAGTAAATCCCGACAAGACTCGATCTACGTCAAGGGATTGTGGTTGATTCGGACTATATTTGTACTCCGTTCCATTTAAAGCAGGGTGTATATGGCTCATCCGTGACGCCCTTACCGTTAGTTACTACCTATGTTGATTACCCTAGAAGAAAAAATACGAGCCCTTGACGCCTTGGGCAAATTACTGAAAAAACTCGACGATGATACTTTTGATGAGCTGGCTTGTAAGGTAGTCAACAACAACAATTGGTTTACTCCCGCCCACACCCGGATGGCCCTGGAAGGTTTAAGCTTTTTTTTGGAAAAAAAGAAGTTGGTTAGTTGGTTGGAATCCTATTCCATATCGACTCCCCAAAGTGTCCGATCAGTAGGACTTATCATGGCGGGAAATGTACCTGCGGTTGGTTTCCATGACCTGCTATGTGTCCTGATTGCCGGACATGTAGCCCATATCAAGCTTAGTGCCACTGACGGCGTTTTGATCCCTTGGCTTATGGAGAAGCTTCTTTCATTCGAACCTCGCTTGGAGCGGCAAGTAGTGTGGGCGGAAAGGTTGAACGGCATGGAAGCTTACATTGCCACCGGAAGTGACAATTCTGCCAGGTACTTTGATTATTACTTTGGTAAATACCCCCACATTATCCGAAAAAACCGCACTTCGGTAGCTATATTGGATGGGCAAGAATCAGCAGACGATTTGGCAAGACTTACCGATGATATCTTCTTGTATTTTGGACTGGGTTGCAGAAATGTTTCGAAAATATACCTCAAAGACCCAATCCAACTTCAGCAGGTGCTTCAGGCAGCTGATAGACAGGCCAAAGTCATTGATCACCACAAGTACCTGAACAACTACGAGTACAATAAATCAATCTACCTGGTAAATCAAGAACCCCATTTGGATAACGGTTTTCTCTTGGTTCGGGAAAGTAAAGAATTGGTATCGCCGATAGCAGTGCTTTTTTACGAATGCTATGACAGTCAGGAGGAACTGCTAATGCAGCTAGCCCAAAATGTCAATAAGATCCAGTGCACCGTCAGTCGGCAAGCCTGGTTTCCAGGATCAGTACCCATGGGCAAGGCACAATTTCCCACATTGGGGGACTATGCAGACCATAGGGATACGCTGCAATTTTTGTTGGCTTTGAAATAATTTGCCTTTTGGCAAGAAGAGAATTACAACAAAAGATTCTTTCTACTTGGTACAAATTAAGCAAAGTAGGATCCATTTAAGGCTTTTTATGCATGATTTTTATATATTTGCCCGCAATTGAATTTTCAAACATATAATCATATAATTCATTTCCAATGGTATTTGATATAGAAATGATCAAGGGGGTATACGGCAGTTATCCCAGTCGTATTGAAGCAGCCCGAAAAGCGGTAGGTAAGCCGTTGAGCCTCACAGAAAAAATTCTTTATGCACACTTGTCCGAAGGTGCTGCAAGCCAGGCCTTCGAAAGGGGGGTGGCTTATGTGGATTTTGAACCAGACCGGGTAGCCATGCAAGATGCAACAGCACAAATGGCACTGCTGCAATTCATGCAGGCAGGAAGATCGCAGGTAGCTGTGCCCTCAACCGTGCATTGCGACCACCTTATCCAGGCAGAAACCGGAGCAACTACCGACTTGGAAAAAGCGAAAAATAAAAATAAGGAGGTTTACGATTTTTTATCATCCGTATCCAATAAATATGGGTTGGGTTTTTGGAAACCAGGTGCGGGTATCATACACCAGGTGGTATTGGAAAATTACTCCTTTCCAGGCGGCATGATGATAGGTACCGATTCACATACCCCCAATGCGGGTGGACTGGGCATGATAGCAATAGGAGTGGGAGGCGCGGATGCCTGCGATGTCATGGCCGGACTTCCTTGGGAGCTTAAATTCCCCAAATTGATTGGTGTGAAATTGACCGGAAAGCTTTCCGGTTGGACATCGGCCAAAGATGTAATCCTAAAAGTAGCGGGTATACTTACCGTAAAAGGCGGTACAGGCTGCATCGTGGAGTATTTTGGTGCGGGTGCCCGATCCCTCTCTGCTACCGGAAAAGGCACGATATGTAACATGGGTGCCGAAATTGGGGCTACCACCTCCATCTTTGGCTATGATGAGAAATCAGAGGCATATCTTCGCGGAACAGGTAGGGCGGAAGTAGCCGACCTAGCCAACGGCATCAAAGAGCACCTTACAGGTGACAGCGAGGTTTATGACAATCCGGAAAGATATTTTGACCAAGTTTTTGAAATTAATCTTTCCGAGCTGGAACCTCACGTCAACGGACCATTTACGCCAGACTTGGCCTGGCCTTTGTCGAAATTTGCCGAAGCTGTGAGGAGTAACGGATGGCCGCAGAAGTTGGAAGTGGGTCTGATAGGATCTTGCACCAACTCCTCTTATGAGGATATTTCACGTGCGGCCTCCCTTGCCCGGCAGGCCGTAGACAAGAAATTGAAAGCCAAATCTGAATATACCATAACCCCTGGTTCGGAGCAGGTTCGCTTCACGGTCGAAAGGGACGGGTTTCTTGGTACCTTTGAGGAGATGGGTGGAGTTGTGCTCGCCAATGCTTGTGGACCTTGTATCGGACAATGGGCGCGTCACGGTGCTGAAAAGCAGGAAAAAAACTCCATCATCACCTCTTTTAACAGGAACTTTGCCAAGCGTGCCGACGGCAATCCAAACACCCATTCCTTCGTTGCTTCTCCGGAGGTGGTCACCGCGATGGCAATTGCGGGAGACCTTACTTTTAATCCCATGACAGATACCTTAATCAATGAAGAGGGTCAGGCAGTAAAGCTCGATGAGCCAATGGGGCTGGAACTTCCAGTCTTGGGCTTTGATGTGGAGGATGCGGGATATCAAGCACCGGCAGCTGATGGGACCAATGTGGAAGTGGTCGTAGATCCTGCTTCTGAGCGCCTGGAGTTATTGGATCCGTTCCCGGCGTGGGAAGGGATAGATTTGAAAGGCTTAAAATTGCTTATAAAGGCACAGGGAAAATGTACAACCGATCATATATCTATGGCTGGCCCATGGTTGAGGTTCCGGGGGCACTTGGACAATATATCCAACAACATGCTTATCGGCGCGGTTAATTCCTTCAACGGAGAAACCAACAAGGTGAAAAACCAACTCACCGGAGAATACGGCGCAGTGCCCGCAGTACAACGTCAGTATAAGCAGCACCAGGTTGGTTCCATAGTCGTGGGAGATGAAAACTATGGGGAAGGTTCGTCTCGGGAACACGCCGCCATGGAACCGAGATTTTTGGGGGTAAGGGCCATCTTGGTGAAATCTTTTGCCAGAATCCACGAGACAAACCTGAAAAAACAGGGAATGCTCGCGCTTACCTTTGACGATGCCGCAGATTACGATAAGATTCAGGAAGACGACAGCATAGACATCATCGGACTGGAAAGTTTCAAACCGGGAAGGTCATTGACAGTAGTCCTCAATCATGCCAATGGAACCGTGGACGAGATCAGAGTCAACCACACTTATAATGAAGGACAGATCGGCTGGTTCAGGGCAGGTTCTGCTCTGAACCTACTAAAAACAGAAGTAGTATAAGCAGATTATCTTTTTATAAATAAAAAAGACAGGCCGGAAATTCCAGCCTGTTTTTTTTTATTCCCTAAACTTCCCCGTCTTTTCCTCCATGGTAACATCAGCGCCTTTTCTGACCTGAAGGCGGTAATATACCAATACCTCATCGGCACCTGCGGCAAGCACTGCTTCCTGAGCTTCTTGGGCAATGGCCATAAGTTTGTCCTGGGGTCCTTCCATGACCGTCTCGAAAGGAGTCACCGTATAGGTTACCCCCGATTTTTGAATTACGCGGATGGCTTCATCGACCAGGGAATAGGTATCGGTGGTTTTGCTTTTGGGGACTATCTGCAGTCCCAAATTGATGCTATACATGGTTTACTGATTAAATTGACTCATGGTTTGATTG
Source organism: Cytophagales bacterium (assembly GCA_038209145.1). Classification (GTDB taxonomy): domain Bacteria; phylum Bacteroidota; class Bacteroidia; order Cytophagales; family Cyclobacteriaceae; genus Lunatibacter. The sequence continues at coordinate 6,303 of JBBQXZ010000081.1, forward strand.
ATGCCCACGGTACAAAATGCTTCAATCATGTCAATGGCACGGTCCATGGACTCGGGAAGTTCGTCCAGTTCTTGATTTCCCAGACGTCCAAGAACATATTCAACCTGTCGCCCTTTGGGAAAATCGTCACCGATACCGAAGCGGAGGCGGGAATAATCACTTCCACCTAGGGTTTCTTCGATATTTTTTAAACCATTGTGTCCAGCGGCTGATCCCTTGGGCCGCATACGAAGCTTGCCAAAAGGCAAGGCCAGGTCATCCACTATGACAAGTAGGTTTAATTTTTCTATTTTCAGTTCCTTTAACCAATAATTCACTGCCCGACCACTTAGATTCATGTAGGTGGTGGGTTTGATCAGGAAAAGGTGCCTTCCTTTCATCCTATATGAGGTGGTGAAAGCGAGGCGGTTGCTTTCCCAGGCCAGTCCTTTCACATCTGCGAGGCGGTCGAGGGTAAGAAATCCCACGTTGTGTCGGGTAAGTTCATACTCGGCACCTATATTTCCCAATCCGGCAATCAGGTATTTCATAAACAGATAAGATGTCGTTGGAATAAAAAATCCTGCCTCTACTGAAAGAGGCAGGATGTTGCAGTCATCAGCTAGCAGGATATCAACCTTCGTCTTCGCCTGCTTTTTTACCTCTAAGGGCCCTGGGGATACCGACAGTTGCTATCGTCACATTGGGGTTGCTTAGGATTTCAAAGTTTTGTGCTTTCAGGTCCGAAACCTTGGCAGACTTGCCCAAGTCTAGTTTGGAAATATCCACAGTAATACTGTCAGGTAGCTCCCTGGCCAACCCTTTTACAGAAAGTGTTCTGGCTTTCACTTCCAGTTTTCCACCTTTCAAAATACCTGGAGAGGATCCTTTGAAATTGACGGGGATTTCCATCTTGATTGGCATATCATCACTGAAAGCCAGGAAGTCAGCGTGCAGAATCATTTCACTTACCGGATGGTACTGGGCTTCTCTTAAGATTGCCCTGATAATGGTACCTTCGATGTTCAAATCTACCATGTGTACTTCAGGTGTATAGATCAAATCCCTGAAGAGAATGATGGGTGAATAGAAGTGGATTTGTTCCTTGAGGCCCGGTCCGTAGACCACGCACGGGACGTTGCCTTCATCCCTAATCCGGGTAAGTTCTCTGCTATCGAGATTTGCTCTTTTAAACCCTATAATCTCTATTGATTTCATAAATAATTGGTATAAAATAGATTAATTAAAATTCAGTTAAATAAACAGGGCACTAATGGAATCATTCCCTGTGACGGCATGAATTGCTTTACCAAAAAGATCGGCCACGGAAAGCACCTTGATTTTGGAAGATTCATGTTTGAGCGGTATGGTATCCGTGATAACCAGTTCGGACAAGACGGAATTTTCTATATTCTCATAAGCGTTGCCTGAAAGCACTCCATGGGTAGCGATGGCTCGGACAGAAGTTGCTCCTTTGTCCAAGATGATCTGAGCAGCTTTGCAGATAGTACCCGCCGTATCGACCAAGTCATCCACAAGCACCACGTCCATTCCTTCCACGTCACCTATTACTTGCATGGAAGCCACTTCATTGGCTCTTTTTCTGTGCTTGTCACAGACCACTAATTCTACTTTAAATTGTTTGGCGTAAGCCCTGGCTCTTCCTACACCACCCACATCGGGCGAGGCAAAAAGAAGGTCTCCCAATTCCAGACTTTTCAAATAGGGTACAAAAATAGCTGATCCATTCAAATGATCCAAAGGAATATCGAAAAATCCTTGAATTTGTCCGGCATGCAGGTCGCAAGTCATAATGCGGTCCGCACCTGCGGATGTCAACATGTTTGCAATCAATTTGGCGGCAATGGAAACCCTGGGTCTATCCTTCCTATCCTGACGAGCATATCCATAATAGGGGATGACTGCGCATACTTTGTATGCGCTGGCCCTCTTGGCAGCATCTATCATCAGGCACAATTCCATCAGATTGTCTGCCGAAGGATTGGTTGACTGAATCAAAAAAACATTACAGCCACGGATAGACTCGTTATAGCTTGGGGATAACTCTCCATCGCTAAACTTTCTAAGCGTCAATTCCCCCAATTCCTGACCATAAGCTTTTGCGATTCTTGCTGCTAATTCAGCCGTGTTGGTTCCTGAGAAAATTTTTACCTCGGGCATGTTCTAAAAGGATTTTTGGTAGATGGATTCCTTGATATAATCCGACAAAGATAATAAAAATTGTACACGCATGTGAGGGAAGGTGTATTATTCGTTGTAAGTAAGATCGAATGGATGGGTTGCTTGTCTCAAATGAAATTCTGAGGACCAACCAACAGGTTTCATCCGGCTATTGGTAGTGTCTGTCTCAAGGGAATCCGAAAAGATTTTCTAAAAAAAACCATTTTTATGACGGAATTGTTCCAAATAAAAAAGAAGATAATGCCATTACAGCGAATGGTTTTTTGGTTCATCTACCAACTCGGAGATTTCCTCCAATACCTGCTTTCCTACCTGTGGGATTTCATCCCCGTCATTGGGATAATTCAGGTTTTCAATCAGATCTGTCAATGGAAGCAACACAAAAAATCCAGAAGTGGCAGCGGAACCTTTATGTTTGTGGCAAACCGATTTCATTTCAGCGTAATTTCTTTGCCAAAGATACTGCTACAATGAATCATAACACTCAAGCAAGGGCCCGTATGCGATTTTTAACATTTCCTGACTCGTGGTTTTATCACCACCGAAAAGGTTGTATAAATGCACTTTGTCAAAACGCATCTGCTTTTAGAGTTTCTGGGATGAAATAACTTAAGACACGTCTTCCAATTCGGCACGCAACCATTTCACCATCATTTTGGTAAGGGTTTCCCGAATGATAGGCTTACTGACATAATCATTCAGTCCAGCCTGAATACAGCGTTCTTTTTCCCCCATGACAGTACCTGCCGTGAGTGCGATGATCGGTACTTCCCTGCCAGTCTTAAGGGTTCGAATAGCTTTGGCTGTTTCATAACCGTTCATGATAGGCATCTGCACATCCATTAAGATCATGTCTGGAGTTTCCCTTATCATCCATTCATAAGCTTCAAGTCCATTGTATTTTTCGATGATTTCTATCTTGGGGCTAATTTTTGACAAGATAATTTTTGTCAATTTCATGTTTACAGGATTGTCTTCTGCGACAAGAACTCTATAGGGCCTATTTAGAAAAAGCTTCTCGTAAAGGTTTTTCGCCATTTCCCCAACCTGATGCGCTTCCGGAGAGAGGATCCTGCGGAAGGCCTCAAAGATCTGATCGCCTTTGATGGGTTTGGAAAGTTTTTGGCTGATATTAAGCCGAGCCATGACGTCAGGGTCTTGTCGGTCATCACCCGAACTTGAGAGTAAGATAATGGGGACATCCGATGCAAACGGGGCATCCAACTTGCGTATTTTTTCTGCCGTTTCCAGTCCACTGAGGTAAGGCATGCGTAAATCCATCAGTATGGCGTCAACTTTGCCCTCACGTTCCAAGAATTGAATAGCGTCAAATCCATTTTCAGCTTCGCTGACCCGAATACCCTTGCCCGTCAGAATTTCTTGCAGCAGGTGCCTGTTGGTGTCATTGTCATCTACAACCAGAACATGGGAAATACTGCCGATACCATTCCACGCCTGCCTTTCCCCATCCTCTGTCGGCACCTCCAAATCGAAGAAGAAGGTGCTGCCGACACCGAGTTTACTCTCTATTTGCAGGCGACTTCCCATCAATCCCAGGAGTTTGTTCGAAATCGTCAGCCCAAGTCCAGTACCTCCAAATTTGCGCGTGGTACTGGCATCTTCCTGAGAAAAGGCGTCAAATATTTTTTCTTGCTTGTCTTTGGCAATGCCGATACCGGTATCTTTCACCGAAAAGCGGTAAACCCTTCTCCCTTCACCCAAATCTTCATTTTCGTAAATTTGAAGCAGTACCTCGCCCCTTGACGTGAATTTGATGGCATTGGTGAGTAAGTTGACCAGAATTTGCCGGAGCCTAACGTCATCCACGTAGAGGTACCTGGGAAGAGAAGCCGAAACATTTACCAGCAGCTCCAACTGTTTGGAGTGGGCTTGATATTTGGTGATATCCGCAACTTGTTCCCCCAACAGGAACAAATCTGACCGTTCAATGGATAGATCCATTTTCCCTGCCTCAATTTTAGAAAAGTCCAATATGTCATTAATCAAGTCTAGCAGCGAATGGCCCGACTGGTGCACCGTTTTCATATATTGAAGCTGTGTGTCCGAAAGCGGTGTTTGCATCAGAAGATCCGTAAAGCCAATCACACCATTGAGCGGGGTGCGGATCTCGTGACTCATGTTGGCCAAAAATTCCGATTTGGCCAAGTTGGCCCTCTCTGCGGATTCCTTGGCCTCATGAAGTTGGGCTTCATGTTGCTTTTGTTCGGATATATCCTGAATGACCGACAGGGTGACCCATTGCTGGGCTTCATTCAAAAACCGTATGCCGCGGACCAAAGCCGGAAACTTGGAGCCGTCTTTGCGTATAAAATTCTTTTCAAAAGGTCCAAACTTATTGTCGGCAGCTAGAGCGGCTAGGTAGGTTTCTTCCTTTTGCACTTGATCGGCTGGGGTAATGTCTCCAACATACAAAGACACGAGCTCTTCTTTGCTAAACCCCGTAGGCACAGCAAAGGCTGTATTGACTTCCAGAAACTTTCCTGATTCATAGTCAGTAAGGGCAATGCCTACCGGGGATAACTCAAATAGCTGTTTAAATTTTTCCAAGTTGGCCTTGATTTCATTTTCCAAGTCCTTTCTGTAAGAAATAGCCTGATAGGTGCCATACATCCTAAGTGGCTTCCCATCACCCGACCAGGCAGCAACTTTGCCGCGGTCCATTACCCATATCCAATGCCCATTTTTATGTTTTAACCGTAACTCGGACTTATAAAAATCTGTTTTGCCCGCAAAATGCTGTGAAAGTAGAAGTCGGGAAGAGGCCATATCTTCAGGATGACAGAATTTTTCCCACATCTCCCGGCCTATTCCCCTAATTTCGTCTAAGGCATACCCCATGATTTCTGCCATACGGATATTAAAATGGCATTCTCCTGTCTGAATATTCCACTCCCAGGTACCGGCATTGGTTCCTTTGATAATGGCGTTAAGCCGTTTGGTTTTGTCAGATAGCGCAATCTCTGCCTCCTTTCTTAAGGTGATATCATTGCTGATTCCGACCATGCCCTCCACTTCCCCGAGTTCATTGGTAAGCGGAAGTTTGGAAATCAGACAATACCGCTTTGTTCCATCTTTCTTGAACTGAACGACCTCTTTATTGATGATTATTTCGCCTTTTTCAAGAATCAGCCGGTCTTCTTCCCTGGTCAGATTGGCGGTACTTTCCTGATATAAGTCAAAATCCGTCTTTCCCAAGGCCAAATCCTCATCCTGTATACCCAAGTAATCAAGTTCTGCCTTATTAACAAGCGTCTTCTGGAAGGCTGGATTTTTGGTGTAGATATTGATGGGGATATTGTCAATGATCGTCCGTAGCAACATGCGTTCTTTCACTAGGGATTCGGAGGTTATTTTTGCTTCGTTAATGTCCTGAATAGACCCGAAAAGCCTTGCGCAACTCCCATTAATCATTTCCGTCTGACCGTTGATGTTGACCCATATTTCCCTGTTTTGAGAAGTGACCAACATCAGTTCCAACTGAAATTCGTCCCCGTGCGTGAGTGCGCTGTCTATTGCATCTTGAAATTGCCGCCGGTGAGTTCCTTCTTTAAAAAACGCAACAGTGTGTTTTAAGGTAGGCACAAATTCGGGACCCACTTCAAAGATATCCCTGGTAAGGTCCGACCAGACGGCCCTTCCGTTTTCCAGATTGATTTCCCAAGCCCCCAATTTTGCAAGCTTACCGGTGTCTTCCAACAGTTTCTTCGTTTGGATCAATTCCTCTTGGGTAGCCAAAATATCAGTAACGTCCACGCCGTTTACCAACACATAAGGGATATTATCCGCAGGCTGCGAAAGGGACAGATAAAGCTGATAGTCCCTGCACTCCCCGGATTTATGAAAGAGCTTAAGGATGCCGGTAAACTTTCCCCGCGCCAAAAGTTCTTCCTGAAACCCAGCAATTTTATCCGGATCACAGGCAATAAATTCCACAAAATTCTTCCCAATAATCTCTTCCTTTGTATATCCCAGTAACTGTGCGCCTGGTTTATTGATGCTAATGATCTGCCCGTCTGGCTGATAGGTGCATAGCAGACCTCTTCCGTTTTCAAAAAAATGGCTGAATTCCTTTTCGCGATTTTGTATGCGTATTTCTTTCTTTTTACGGGAATGAATATCTTTTATAACACAGAGAATGGTGTCCGTGCCGTTACTTATGCGTTCAAAACTGATCTCATACCAGCGGCAATGTGGCCCAATTTCCAGGCAATATTCTTTCGTGATCCTGCCGGGATTTTGACAGGCCTGGTCAATCTGTTGGTTGATTAGAAGAATTGACGTTTTAAGAAAAGGGAAATCATCAGGGCCCAGTCCCAGGAATTTTTCGGGATCAATCAAAAGTGACTTATTTTTTGCCCCGTAGAATTCCTTTACCTTCCCGCTTTCATTGAGAATAAACACAACGTCTCCAGCGTGATCCAGTAGTCTTTGGTTGTAATTGTTTATTTCCTGGTTTTTTAGGGTCAACTGTTCCAGCTGCTGTTTTTCCTGATGCAGGGTCAGTAAGTTTTCTGCTTCCTTACATAAGATGTCCAATGCCCTGAGCTGGGAAGGAGTAAGCGAACGAGGTTGATAGTCAACTACGCAGATGGTACCCAATGCATGCCCTTCTTTATCGAAAAGAGATTTGCCGGCATAAAAACGAAGGCTGGGATTATCGGTTACTATGGGGAGATTACTAAAGCGGGGATCTAGTGCCGCATCATTTACTTCCAATAGCTCATCACTGAGGATGGTATATTGACAAAATGTAACACTACGGGGAGCTTGCTTTACTTCTAGGCCAAAACGTGCTTTGAACCACTGCCGGTCTTTATCCATCAGACTGATAAATGCAATCGGAGCCCCGCAGATAGTTGCTGCCAACTCCGCGAGATTATCAAAAGACTCTTCCGGCGGGGTGTCTAGGATCTTATAGGTCTCAAGGGCTATTAATCGCTGGACTTCATTGGGTGGAAGAGGGACACGAGAAGGGTGAGTCATGGGACTAAAAATGGAAAAGCAACTGATCTAAATTTAGACCAAAAGTTAAAATATTTCCCAAGATAATCAATGATTTCATTTATTTATTTCAAAAAATACGCTAAATTTGATTTAAAAGACAATTAAATAAATTCAAACGTCAAAATAAAGTATATATAATTTCCGGTGTAAAGACGGTGCGTTTATCTATTTTGGCCACACAAATTTGATTGATCATGGAAATAATTCCTTACCTGTCCGGAGGTTATAAATGGCAAATAAATCGGTGATCTATGCGGCAAATAGGCAACAGGGAGTTTTAGGGAAACTCAGAAAAAGGACTACCTTTGCCGACCAAACATACATGGAATTTGATGAGTAAGATATTGTTTGATAATTCGTGGGTGCTGTTTTTATTTTTGACAATATACGGGAATTCGTCCCAAGAGCGACTGAGGTCTTCGGGGACAGGATCTGCAATCACCCAGGGAGTAGGGGATACACTACGCGTACTTTCCTATAATATACACCATGCCAATCCTCCATCAGAAGCGGAAAAAATAGACATGGAGGCTATTGCCAGGGTGATTACCGAAAGTGAGGCCGATTTGATAGCGCTGCAGGAGGTAGATGTGTATACCGAAAGATCGGGGAAAAAACTGCATCAGGCGGAGGAACTGGGCCGCCTTACCGGCATGCACGCCTATTTTTACAAATCCATCGATCACCAGGGCGGAGAATATGGCAACGCCATCCTATCCAGGTATCCTTTGTTGGAAAAGAACGGCTTTGAACTGCCGTATGAAGAAGGAACGGAACCCAGGACAGTGCTGTATGTTACCGTGGTGATGCCACAAGGCCGGCAGGTGACTTTTGCCGGAACGCACCTGGACTTCAAGTCGGAAGCCAACACCTACCAACAGGCCAAATACCTGACAGAATACTTCCTGTCTAAAGATATCTCACCGCTGATATTGGCTGGAGACCTGAACACGGTTTCCGGAGAATCACCCATTCAATACTTGGATCTTCATTTTCAACGGAGCTGTTTGGAAGATTGTCCGCCAACGAGCCCCCAGATTAATCCAAAAAAAGAAATTGATTTCGTCATGTTTAGACCGGGTGCTTCGCTAAAACTCATCTCCCATGAAGTGATCGATGAACCGTTTGCCTCTGACCACCTTCCCGTATTGGTCACCCTGGAAGTGGCGCCCATGAAATAACATCAAATCCTTCGTGTCGGGATAAAGCATTGAATAGGATACCTATAATTACCATGACATCAGTAAAAAAAGAAAATAACGTAGCCGAAATTTCAATAATATAAAGGGGATATTTTTATTTTGCCCTAATTTTGCCTCATATTTTCAATTTTAAACAGCTAAACAGTCATGCTCATTGATCTTATTGCGGGAGCCCGTCCTAATTTTATGAAAATTTCCCCCATCATCGATGCCATCAAAAGTGCATCGGCAAGAGGGAAGGACATTCGGTTTCGACTAATCCACACGGGACAGCACTACGACAAAAACATGTCGGACAGTTTTTTTGAACAGCTCGGCATTCCCCAGCCCGATGTGAACCTGGGGGCAGGTGGAGGTACGCAGGCAGAGCAGACCGCCGCTATAATGATCGGATATGAAAAGCTACTCCTGGAACAAGGAAAGCCAGCACTCTGTCTTGTGGTGGGGGATGTGACCTCAACCATGGCCTGTGCCATCACTGCCCAGAAGCTCCACGTGAAAGTAGCTCATGTCGAAGCGGGTATCCGGTCCGGTGACTGGAGTATGCCTGAAGAAATCAACCGCATGGTAACCGACAGCATAACCAACTTCTTTTTCACAACATCAGCCCTAGCCAACGAAAACCTCCGCAAATCAGGAATCGGTGATGACAGGATTTTTTTTGTGGGAAACACCATGATCGACACGCTGATCAAACACAGGCCGCGTTTTCAGCAGCCTGAGGTTTGGGACAAGATTGGTCTTCGTGCCAAAGAATACTTGGTGATGACCCTTCACCGGCCGGCGAATGTAGACCAGGAGGAAAAACTTAAGTCGCTGATTCAGGAAATAATAGATCATACCCAGGGATTACCGCTGGTGTTTCCCGTCCATCCCCGAACCAAAATCATGTTGCAGAACATCGGCATCTCCCATGAGCGCCTCCACATGATTGACCCGTTGGGATACCTGGAGTTCAATTACCTGGTAGAAAGGGCCAAAGCAGTGATCACCGATTCTGGAGGAATCACGGAGGAAACCACCGTCATGGGTATTCCATGCATGACCCTCAGGGATAATACCGAACGTCCTGAAACCATCACCCAAGGAACCAACGAACTCTTGGGTACTGACCCCAAAGCGATAGCTCCTTCCATGAAAAAGCTGTTTGGCGGTAACTGGAAGACTGGCCAAATTCCTGAAAAATGGGATGGAAATACAGCTAACCGAATCATTGACATACTTTTGGAAATACTATAATTTAATCATCTCACAAATATTATTTCATCTCTATGAATGCACCATTAACACCCCTTCACCAATCAACCATAGGCGTGATAGGCTTGGGATATGTCGGACTGCCGCTGGCCGTGGAATTCGCAAAAAAGTATGCCGTCATTGGTTTTGACATCAACGGCAAGCGAATCAGCCAACTCCAGCAGGGTAAAGACACTACGCAGGAAGTATCAGATGAAAACCTGAAAGCCGTTCTTGTAAAAGAAATTACCCAAGGTGTGGGCCTCTTTTTGACTGACAAAACCGCAGGACTTGAATCGGCCAGTATTTTTGTCGTAACGGTACCCACCCCGACAGATAGGCACAACCGTCCCGTACTCACGCCCATGCTCAAAGCATCGAAGACAGTGGGTAAAGTCCTGAAAAAGGGAGATGTGGTCATCTATGAGTCGACCGTTTATCCGGGAGTAACGGAAGATGAATGCGTGCCTGTGTTGGAGAAAATTTCCGGACTTACCTACAACGAGGATTTCTATGTGGGCTATTCTCCGGAAAGAATCAACCCGGGTGATAAAGAGCACACCGTCTCCAAAATATTAAAAGTGACCTCCGGCAGCACCCCGGAGGTAGCGGAATACGTGGATGCACTCTACAAAAGTGTCATTACCGCGGGCACATACAAAGCTACCTCCATCAAAGTAGCTGAAGCAGCCAAGGTAATCGAAAATTCACAAAGGGACATCAACATTGCTTTTGTCAATGAATTGTCCAAAATATTTAACCTGATGGGGATAGATACCCAAGAGGTATTGGAAGCGGCAGGTACCAAGTGGAATTTTTTACCCTTCCGGCCGGGACTTGTAGGTGGCCACTGTATAGGCGTAGATCCCTACTACCTGGCCCAGAAAGCACAGGAAGTAGGCTATCATCCCGAAATCATCCTGGCTGGACGCAGGTTAAACGACAGCATGGGTAAGCACGTAGCCACGGAGGTCATCAAACTGATGATGCGTAAGAACCTCAAGGTGATAGATGCCAAGGTGCTGATACTCGGCTTTACTTTCAAAGAAGACTGTCCGGATGTGCGCAACACCCGGGTGATAGATATTTATCTGGAACTGAGATCCTTTGACATGGAAGTGGACGTGTACGATCCATGGGCCAACAAAGAGGACGTTTCCCACGAGTACGGGATCGAGATTATCGAAGGACAAACCCCTCCCGACCTCACCGCCTATTCCGCGATTATCCTGGCGGTAGCCCACCGGGAATTTAAGGCACTGTCCATCCGTAAATCCGATCAGCAGGTGGTTTTTGATGTAAAGGCCGTGCTGGATAAAGATTTGGTGGACGCCCGCTTATAGGAAGATTATACATTGAGCCGCTAGTCAGGAGAAGGCAGCGGCCAGACCTTGGAAGTTATGCGCAAAGGGCGGCATTTGGGTAAGATACACCTTTATCCCGGCTAACTTTCAGGGCATACTAGCTGATATCCGTTCCGTTGAAGGGGTTGAAGTGACGCCGGGAGATGGCGGCGCCTACTGCCCGGCAGACAGTTTTGCTGCCATACTTGCCGTTGATATGGTCCAAAGCCTGATAGAGGGCGATGTCCTGTTCGGTATCTTCGAAGAGATTGATCTGATAATGGCCGTGCACCAGCCCGGAGAAGCGGACGCCTATCAGCCGGATGAGAATTCGGCGCTGGTAGAGTTTCTGAAAGAGTTCCTTAACCAACGGAATAAGGGTATGGTCTGCGGAGGTATGGGAAACACGTTTTTGGATGGTATGGGTGTCAAAGTCCGAATAGCGGATTTTTACGGATACGACAGCGGTAAGCTGTTGCTGTCGGCGAAGTTTTGATGCGAGCTGTTCTGTCATCGCCACCAGGGTGGCATCCAGCATGCGCACATCGATGGTGTCCTGCTCGAAGGTGCTTTCGGTGGAGATTGACTTGGCCTCTGTATACGGGGTCACGGGAGTCTGGTCTATTCCGTTGGCTTTTTCCCAGATTATACGCCCGTTTTTGCCAAAGGCAGATTCCAACAGTTCGCTGGGCATTTCCTGTAGCGTATGTATTTTTTTTACGCCCATGTTGAACAGCATCAGGGAAGTTTTCTTTCCGATCATGGGGATTTTCTTTACCGAAAGCGGAGCGAGAAAGTTTTTGTCCCCGCCATGTGGGATGTGCCGTTCGTTGTTGGGCTTGGCCTGTCCGGTAGCTACCTTGGAGACAGTTTTGTTTTCGGAAAGGCCGAGCGAGACGGGCAGCCCGCTTTCCCGGAGGATCTTTTGACGCAGTTC
>JBBQXZ010000082.1:0-17959 GCA_038209145.1 Cytophagales bacterium
AGAAGTATAAGAATCTTTATTGGTATGAATTCCAAATTGAATGCAGGCTTGTTTTTAAATCGTATTAATCTTCGAATCAATCGATTTCAAATTTGACTTTGCAATCTCAAATCCCGCGGCCATAGACGTCCATTTCCCCAGTGCCTGTTTAGTTTGCTCAATGACACCATCGATAAATACAGTTGAAAGCTTGGCCTCCAATCCCAACTTGATCAGATGTTGTGTTTTCGGGTTTTTTCCTTCACCCATCACGGTACTACTTTGTTCACCATTAGGTCCACCTGAAAAAGTAAGGTCATAAGCAGGCGCAAGCTTCCAGTCCCCTTTTTCATTCATCAGGAAACTGAAATTCTTGGCGTGATCGTCCCTGTTGTGAGCCAAAACGTTAAAAACCGCCAGGCGATACATTTTCTCAACTTCACGAATGTCTTTGGTCAATGCCCCCGTCAAATTCAACAAGTCCTCATAATCCAATGCCGGTGTTCGGAAATCACTATGGAGCAATCCACTTGCCGTATGCATGTGAAGCCTTTTGGATCCTTCCCTATCAAAGCGCTTTACGGCAAAAAAACCTCCACCGCTCTTGGAAGGAAACAAATGCACTTCAGGCAGTATGACCCCGGCTTCCTTCGCCAATAACGCATAGACGTACTCGATAGCACCCGCATCCGTTCCGTCCCGGAAATTTGGAAATTTGACGATCCAAGGATCAAACTCAGGGAAAAGTTGTCTTGCTCCATATGAAATGCTTTTCCTACTTTTATCCACATCAATAAGTGCTTTGGGACATGCTCCCGCAGAGGAACCGTTTAATGCCAATAGTTCGTCAATGACCTCTTCCGAACTTCCTTCCAATACAGCTCTAGATTGCGTGGCCAGTTGATCTAAGTCAATTACTATTTGTCCATCGGAAGGGCTGATAGCCGGTTCATAAACCAATGCCCCCATACCATGGAGGCCGACATAAGCCAAACGATCCAAAGGAGAAATACCTGACGGAAGTATTCCGTGCGTCCTCATCATGCGATCAAAAAGCAACCGTCCCCAGCCATCTGGCAAACTATCACTAAAAACACCTGCCAAACCTTCGAAAGGTCTAGCGGGCAATTCAATAAGCCCTTTTTGTAGCGGTAGTCGAAAGGGAGAAATTTCTACCCCTTTTTGTATAATATCATCGTCATATTCAAAATAAACGAGATGCTTCCGCGCGGCCAAACGCCCTACCGGTTGGATGCCTGTCCCGAAATCTATTCCCACTTTTACTTCTTTACCAAGTAGCTTCATTTTTTGCGTCCTCTTTTTCCGGTTTTATGGCTATCATTTTTTAAGACCTCATCGATTGAAGTAAATTTTGGGATGGAAGGTTTAAGGGCATCCGTCAATTCTTCCAATCCCCCCACTACCCAAAGCAGCTTCAATAAGGATTCCAGAGAAATAACACCTTTTTGTTCAAATTTTCGGAGGGTAGCCAAGGGGACACCGGAGCGATCAGACAAGCCTTCCTGGGTTAGCTCCAGCAGCAACCTTCTTTCCCGGATGCTTTGCGCTATGCTTCGCTGCGCTTTTGATGGAGAAATAAGTGATATCATTTTATTAGTTTAAGTCTAAATATGGATTTTACTACTACCATAGTAGTACAAATATACATCATCTTCCCTAACAATAATTCGTGGTCATGTTTTCATAGGCTGGGGGGAATAGGTTTTTGCTTGGCTAGTAGGTCCTTCTTATTTTTAGACCTATTTGACAAATAAGATTTGACATTATAAATTTTTATTGAGCCAAATTCAGAAGTGATAAAATTGAAAGGGTTACAGATAAATTTTTTCAAAGTCAAATAGCGCATACAGATTTAAAAAAAAATACGAATAAGATAAAAATATAAAATTAATCACAATTTTTATATAAATAATATAATATAATATAATATAATATAATATAATATAATATAATAATAAATTTAATAGATTATCTGTTGATGTTATGGAAGAAAGAAAATTTTTTTGTGTAAATAAACCTATATAAGAATATTCCGTATAATCGAAAAAGTGTCAATATTAAACTTTGAAATAGGGAAAGAAGATAAAACTATCATCCAATCATAAAATACCTTATTAATGAAACTTCTATATATTAAACTTTTCCAGAAATCGCTGGATATTTCAGGTTCTAATACCTTTAGGTATCAATTGAAGTATTCGACTATTTTATTTGTAATAGGATTTATTCCATCGTTGAAACCCCTTGCAGATGACGTGATGTTAATATAGGTGTGTACTAAAACTACGGAAGGCATTAATCTCACAGGTTCTGTATCCCCATTGCAGGTGGAGTTCCTGGAGTAATCAATCCCATAGTGGCTACACAAAGGATCGTGGAATTGGTTTCTGCCTTGTCCTACACGAAGTGTTTCACCATTGAGTCAAACGATAACGCTATAAATCAAGATTGCGGCTTTTATGGGAGTCAAATTATCCAATATAAGCTTTTGGTGCTATTAGGATCTAATTTTACCCTTGAAGTTCAGTTCTATAGGCATCTGACAGAAAAATTCTTTTTTCCCATTCATTTTATGAAAATATTGAAATAAATAAAGTATAAATAAACCAGCGAAAATTAATTATTAACCCAAAACTAAACTACGAATGAAAAGCCTAATTATTTCACTCCAATTGAAAACCTCTGAAATTTCAAGAGGTATTTTGAACGCTATTAGTTTCCGATCGTCTGTATATTTATTAGCCGTAATGCTGTCTACTATTGTAGTGACTTCATGTACAGATACTTCACAAGACAATTTCGAATCAGAGAAATTGTCAATTAAAACAAATTCGAAAGTTTATGAAAACAAATTGACGGAATTGACCGTTTTTTTTGGAGAAGTAATGAAAGATCGATCTGCATTGGAGGAGTTATATTCTTTTGCAGAAGTTGGAGAATCATACGGTGATATTAACTATAGTTTAAAGGATCTCTTTGAAGGTGGAGTAGCTCCTACCTCGAAAAAAGAGTCCGCTATAGTTTCTGCTTTCAGGAATACAGCTGCCAATATGCGCACTACGGAAAATGCCATTGATGCCGACGAACTAATTCAATTCATCATAGACAATGACATTTCAGTTCTTGCTCCATATCTAGTAGAGGACTTTAATATAAATGAAATTGATGAACTTACTGTTTCTTGGTGGACACAAGATTTTGAAGCAGAGAATTTTGCTCTGGATGAAAATTGGAAGGGGTCAACGAAGGCAGTTTTAATTCCTTTGGGTGAATCTTCAGGCATAGGACAAGCTTTGAAAGATGCCCTTGAAGGTGAATATTTCCTAGCCAATGATGAGTGGGCTTTAGAAAATCCTACACTCGTTTTGGGAGCATTCGAAGACGACAGTGATATTGAATTGTTAAATGTTCAAAACGTTATACAAAATCCAAACACTAACGCCAGAACCGCAAGTGGCCCGGTAACGCTATGTAATGCTACCAACAAGACTACCCAAAACTTAACTGTCAGAATGCCAGCGTTCAGGCTCGATGAAAATATCAGAGCATGGCCAAACCCCAATAGAATATATCTTTGGGTTGCGCACGGTGACTTTGCGTTTGGTACCAATGGATTGCCAACGGTCAGCCCAAATGTAAATGCTCCGTTTGCTAACTTTGAAGTAACGAGAAGAGAAGCTAGTATTAAGAGATGGAAGGTAACACCTGCATCTTTTATATTATCTTCATGGAATCCAGATTCAGATAATATGCATATTGTTTGGGGATGTACTAAAACAGATCTTGACATAGATGTCGATGGAACAATAAAAGCTTCACAGAGTGGCGTTAGTGGTTCACTTACAGTAAAGGTGGCATTAAGGGAATCAGTTGAACTAGAGTCATCACTTAGTTTTGACAAATGCTTTACAATTAGAAATAATGTAAACTCTTTAAATCAAGGATTTGGTTTTTACGGCAATACTAATTATCCAGTTTATGCATTTAATAGAATAAGGGCCTATTTTACAATCGAATCATTTTAAATTGGTTATGAAAAATCTTCTTTTAGTAATTCTGATGACCTTTAGTTTTGCCGCACAGGCACAAACTGATTTGAAGAACACAGTGTACTTTGGGTATTCCCTTATGGAAGCAAAAAGATCTACCACTACAGGTCTATCCGCTAAGGGATTTGATATTGGTTATTCCAGATATATAAAGAACCGGCTCTATGCTGACGTCACCTACGGGCAGAAAAATTTTGAAGGAAGGAACAGTCCTTTTTTCCTTGACCCTAGTGAGATGGATTACTTTAATATGCGGGTTTTCACACTCGGTTTTGGGTATGACGTGTTTCGATCTGAAAAATTTATCCTATCTGGAGAACTCGCCTATCTGAGACAGAGCAATCAGGGATTAAGGAGTCTTTTAGTGAGCAACCTACTTACTATAAGGGAAACGGGCTGGTATGTTGACGAAACTGCCCGAGCACAAGTTAAGGCAAGAATTTTTCTTACGAAGAATTTACAGATTGTCTCTTCCGTAGGCCATGGTCTTAGATTGTCCAGGTATAGCAGTGTATGGTTCCGGGCTGGCCTGGCGTTTTCATTCTAATTTGTCTCTATATTAATCCCTACATACTTAAAAGCCCCGGATATACCGGGGCTTTTTTTTTGTCTTGGGGGGCGTAAGAAACCGAATTGATATTACCCGCACAACTACTTTTTAAGCTGAAAAGCCTTCCCGGGTTAGCTCCAGAAGCAACCTTCTTTCCCGGATGCTTCGCCGCGCTTTTGATGGAAAATTAAGTGATATCATTTTATTAGTTAAAATCTAAATATGGTATTTACTACTACCCTATTAGTACAAATATACAAAATCTTCCCTTACAATAATGCGTGGTCATGTTTTCATAGGCTGGTTTGAATAGGTTTTAGTTTGGATAGTAGGCCTTCTTATTTTAGACCTATGTGACAAATAATATTTGGCTTTGTAAACGCTCATCGAGCCAACTTCAGAATTGATAAAATTGTAAGGATTTACAGACTAAATTTTCTTTTCATAGTCAAATAACGCCTATAATTTTAAGATAAGAAAAATATTATGGATCTAGTTAAAAAAAATTGAAACAAATTAAACATTTATTTAAATTAATATATAAAATCAATGATTTATTGAAAAAATGGTAATTGGGATCTTATACTTACTCCTTTGCTATATTTATTTAAATAATATTCAATGTCAATTCCTAAAACCATGTGAAAGGTTTTTACGTTTGCACCAATTATCCAGTTTATGCATTTAATAGAATAAGGGGGTAAGGTCGCTGAAATTTAAAGCCCCGGAAAAGTCAATGTCTGAAGGTCTAATCCCACAGACAAGCAAAAGCTTGTTTTGACCAAACTGGAAGTTTTCGTCCAAAATAACCGCCCAGCCATTTGCCTTTTGCAGGTTTTTGTAAAGTTGGCATAACCCATACTTCTTAACCCACAGGAGAACTGAAGGTTCCCTAAAGGAGCAGTCCAGATAAAGGTCCATCGACATATCAATCTTGTTTTTCGACCTTAAACTTTTACAGATTTTTTTAATGCTTATTCTAAAGCTTTTAACAAAAGATTTGATAGAAAAGGTAACCTATTATTCAAGCTTTTAAAAGGATTCCAATACTAAACCAACGCCGATGGCAGGAGACATTTCTATATGTCCATCTCAATCCTGTCAAACATGAATTTGTAAAAATCATCCCGATAGGGACTCATCGAATTGACATGCTCACCAGAACCCGAATAAGTCCTCTAATCTTGATAGCGCATATTACTGAAACAAGTACGATGGATGGGATCATGTGAAGGAAATGATGGAAATAAAAAAAGAGTTGATTATAAACCGTGGGTTTGAGAAATCGACTACGGGATTTACTTTTTCGACGTTTTAGAACTTTGGAATAGTAAACTTACTGTGGCTTGGCAATAAAATCAAAAAAAAACCTACCAAGTTTTTTAAGACGTGGTAGGTTTTAAGTTTTTAAATCAATTCGGAATCATTCCGTGCGGATCTATCACAAACTTCGTGGCTGCTCCTCCATCAAAGTCCTTATACCCCTGTACAGATTCTTTCAGGGATATAATCTGCACATTTACCGCCTTGGCAATCTGTACTTTGTCATACAGGATGGCATTCATCAGCTGTCGGTGATACTTCATGACTGGGCACTGACCGGTATGGAAGCTGTGGGACTTTGCCCAACCCAATCCCAGGCGGATGCTGAGGCTTCCTATTTTGGCCGCGTCATCTACCGCTCCCGGATCTCCGGTGACATAGAGTCCCGGAATGCCGATACTTCCGCCTGCACGGGTAACGTTCATCACCGAATTCAATACCGTAGCCGGCAACTCTGTGCCAGCATCTGATCCGTGGCCCCTGGCTTCAAAACCCACGCAATCTACCGCGCAATCTACCTCAGGCACTCCCACAATTGCCGCTATGGCGTCCTCCAAAGGCGTGTCGCTTCGGAGATCAATGGTCTCGCAACCAAAACTCCTGGCCTGCTCAAGCCGCTCGGGAATCATGTCTCCCACGATAACCACTGCAGCGCCCAACAGGTGGCAGGATACCGCACAGGCCAACCCAACCGGTCCTGCTCCGGCAACGTAGACAATGGTTCCGGGTCCCACTCCCGCAGTGACCGCACCGTGAAATCCGGTGGGAAAAATGTCTGACAGAAGGGTCAGGTCCTTTATTTTCTCCATGGCTTGATCCGAATCCGGAAACTTCAATAAATTAAAGTCCGCATAGGGCACCATCACGTATTCGGCCTGACCGCCTACCCAGCCACCCATATCCACATACCCATAGGCTGCACCTGGACGGGCGGGATTGACACTGAGACAAATACCTGTTCTTCCTTCCTTGCAATTGCGGCACCTGCCACAGGCAATGTTAAAGGGGACAGATACCAAATCTCCGACCTTGATGAATTCCACATCCTTACCGGCCTCAATGACCAATCCGGTAATTTCATGGCCCAGAATCAGCCCTTCCGGAGCGGTAGTTCTGCCGCGTACCATGTGCTGATCACTGCCGCAGATATTGGTTGAAACAATTTTTAAGATGACGCCATGGTCACATTTTCTATTTCCCAGCGCAAGTTTCGGGTAATCAATTTCCCGTACTTCTACTTCTCCTGGCTTTACATAAGCTACTCCGTGGTTTTTACACATGTGTTAAAAGATTTTTTGGTTGACAGATTGGGTTACCATGATAGTTGACCTATTGAGTGGTATAAACGGTGTTCTATGCATGATTCAGTCAAATTAGGTATTTTGATTTACAATTCCATGCCTTCCATAAATATTTAGCAAAAAAGGCCAAGAGTATGGATAAATTCCATGCTGTTGGCCTAGAAGGAGGTAATCAATCTGCTATGGGGATTTGAATTTGTCGCCTATCTAAGTGATTTAGAATTGATACCTGGCACTGACCAGGATTATTCTTGTTTCTCTTTTACTGTAAAAGTCTTGGGAGAACGTATTGGTAAGTGCATTGCCGGCAAACCTCCGCGTGTCAAAAATATCGCGAATACTGACAGATAGGGAGGCTTTCCTTTCGAAGAAGCTGCGCTGAAAACTGATATCCATGTAATATTGGGAAAGATCCCTTCCCTGGGCTTCTATTTCTGCAGATTCATAGTTGCCTACCCACTGCATGCGAACGCCGTAAGGAAGTGAAAAATCTGAGGTAAGCTTGGAATTCCAGGCAAGTCCGTCATTGACAAATTCTTCTCCAATATTGGACCCATCGACTTTGATCCGAAAAGCGGTCACACTGCCGCTGAGGTCCCACCAGGGTAATATTTCCGTCAGACCAATAAATTCAACCCCGTAAGATTCGGCCGTATTCAGATTGGAAGGCTGGGAGTAGGATATCCCATTCTCTACTATAGTCACAAAATCCAGCTGACCTGATACATGCCTGTAGAATAAGTTTGACGTGAGACTGCTTTTTTCAAAATTCGCCAAATGACCCGCTTCTAAGGAGTGAATCATTTCGGGCTGCAAATTTGGATTGCCCCTACGTACACTTAGCGAATCCGTGATATCGGGAAATGGATTCAGTCTCCAGGCGGTAGGGCGGTCTATTCTTCGGCTGTAGGTGACTTTGAAGTTATGGGCATCTGAATACTTATATAGCCCCTGAAAACTTGGAAAGAGATTGAAATATTCTTGCTTGTTGGATTTATTGGTATTTTCCAGGTAAGTGTCCACAAGGGTGTATTCTCCCCTGACACCTGCTGACAGGTCAAATTTATTGAAGCTGTTCGCATAAATCAGATATCCGGCATGAATCTGGTCTTTGTAAAGAAAGCGGTTACTGATGGCAGGATCCTCCACAAAATCTTGACTCGTCTCCTGGAAGCGACTATATAGGTAATCGTTGTCAAATTTCCGGAAATTGGACTTTACTCCAGTTTCAAAAGTCCCGCCATCGGCTAAAGGAACCACATAGTCTCCCTGAAGGACGGAAATGTTTCTTTTTTCATCGATAAATGCCAGCTCTTGTCCGTTAAGGTTTTCGGGAAGTGCCTCGGTGGCATTTCGATAGATGTCGATGTGCTGGGTTTTAAATTGATTTGTATAGGAGTGGCTTGCTGAAAAACGAAGTTGTTTTTTGGGATCGTCAAACGTCCTTTCATAGATCATGGCGTTGTCCAAACCGTCATCCGCTTCTGTTTCATTATTTCTTCGGACATATTGTAAGACTTGGCTGTTATCCTGAACCCGTCGCAAATCAGCAAAAAGCGTGTTGGTTTGACTGTCATCACTGGACTGAAAGACACCCTCGTAGCTGATGATATTCCTCCCAATATAGTAATCTGCTCCAAAATTAAAGTTATGTCCCAAATTTTCACCCACACCGTTGGTTTTTTGTTGGAGCCTTTCTCCATCCTCAAAAATTTCGCGGGTGGTACGCCGTACACCCACATCCCGCCATCTTCGAAAATTATATCCTCCGTAGACGTTGGACCTAAGCGTCCGGTGGTTGATATTGACCCCCGTATTCATCCTTCCCCGGGTACCGTAGGTGAGTTCAGCACTGGCGTGAGTACCCAAGTCTTCTCCCTTTTTTAAGATAATATCAATCACTCCCGCTTCTGCTTCCGCGTCATATCGGGCATTTGGATTGTTGATGATTTTGATTTGTTCTATGGCACTAGCGGGTATTTGATCGAGATTTTGGGTGAGGGATGAATTTCTACCGTTGATCAGAATGTTCGTTCCTGAGCTACCTCGAAGGGAGATAGAACCGTCGTCACTGACGTTGACGGAAGGGGTGTTTCTAAGAATATCCAACAGGGTTCCCCCCAGGTTGGATAAATTCTGGCTTGGATTGATGGTCAAACCTTCAACGTTGGCACGAATGGGAAACTTACTGGTCGTGACGACGACTTCTTCCAGATTTTGATTTTCTTCCAGAATTTCTATTTTTCCAAGAGAAGTGTTGCCAGAAAGGGAAATCGTAACTTCTTTGGATGTGTGACCTAAGAGATATAGTCGGAGCACATAGTCACCTGCCTTTGCCCGTAGGGAGAATTTCCCTCCATCATCCGTTTCAGTAAAGGATACCGGCTGGTCTGCGTTGGACTTAAACAAGGCAACTTGTACAAATGGCAAGTTTTCGGCAGTTTGTTCATTGACTACGTTGCCATCGATAGAAAATTGATTGGGAAAACTCTGTCCAAAAGTGTGGTTGATAGGAAGTAAAAATGTTAACCCCACCGGGATAACAAAAAGAATATAAAATTTCATGGGGGCGTAGATTCAATATTGGTATGGAAGAAACACTATAAATCCACTGATTTCAATAGATTTACTTGAACTCATAATTTAAAACCCAGCCAAAGATCCAATTGTTTTAAAGTTATAAGATTGGCTGTACAAGCATATAAATGGCATTATCAATAAAAAATCAACCCATAACATCACAAGGGCCTGACTATCTTTTGAAGCAAAGATGGGCAGGCCCTTGTGATAAGGTCACAGTATAAACAAAAAATGAAATCGTACAAAATGAAACTAAAACTACGCTTGGATCCAGGCTTCCACCTCTTCTTTTGTCGGATTGGGGACTTCCAGTTTCATCTTTTTCCGGCGTCCACAGATATCGTTGAAAAACTTGCTGGGGTTCTGGTTTTTCAATTGCTCCAGCGTGTATATGTTCAGATCCCGCAAGATAGGAATCAAGCCGGAGGCTACTCCAACGGACATAAAATCTTCGTCAGATGCAATGTTTACTTTTTTCTCAGGCTTCATCTGTGGGAAGAAAAGGACTTCCTGAATGGTACTGTTGTCTGTCAAGAGCATGCATAATCTGTCTATGCCAATGCCCAGACCGGAAGTCGGTGGCATGCCATATTCAAGGGACCGGAGGAAATCCTCGTCCATGGCCATGGCTTCGTCATCCCCTCTTGCTGCAAGCTTTAGTTGATCCTCGAATCTTTCCCGCTGGTCAATCGGATCGTTGAGTTCGGTGTATGCATTTGCAATTTCTTTGCCGTTGACGAACAGCTCAAAACGCTCCACCAGCCCCGGCTTGTCCCGGTGTTTTTTGGCCAAAGGTGTCATCTCAATCGGATAGTCAGTAATATAGGTGGGCTGTATCAGGTGTTCTTCTACTTTTTCACCAAAAATTTCATCGATCAACTTGCCTTTTCCCATGCTGTCGTCCACAGCGATACCCAGTTGGGTGCAAACTTGGCGAAGGTCTACCTCAGCCATTTCACTTACATCTATTCCCGCATATTCATTAATAGACTCAAACATGGTCAGCCTTCTGTATGGTCCGGCAAATTCGATCATTTTGTTCCCTACTTTGGACTGGGTAGTCCCTAGGACAGCCTCGGCAATTTTTTCCAACATCTCCTCCACCATCTCCATCATCCAGATATAGTCTTTGTAGGCAACGTAGATTTCCATGGAGGTAAATTCCGGATTGTGGGTTCGATCCATTCCTTCATTCCGGAACATTTTTCCGATTTCATAAACTCCGTCAAATCCGCCGACAATCAGTCTTTTTAAATATAGTTCATTGGCTATACGCAAAAAGAGGGGAGTGTCAAGTGCATTGTGGTGGGTCTGAAAAGGTTTTGCCGCCGCACCACCATGTACCTGCTGTAGGATGGGAGTCTCTACCTCCAGCCAGCCGTGATCGTCAAAATAGCGGCGCATCTGCGAAACCACCCGTGACCGGGTAATAAACGTATTCTTCACTTCTGGATTGACAATCAAATCCACATAACGCTGTCTGTAGCGAAGCTCCGGATCGGTAAAACCGTCATATACGTTTCCATCATCGTCCCTTTTAACCACCGGAAGGGGCTTCAATGATTTGGAAAGAATGGTCAGTTCAGTCACATGCAGGGATATTTCACCAGTTTGTGTGGTGAAGATGTATCCTTTCAATCCGACAAAGTCACCGATCCCAAGCAATTTTTTGAATACCGTATTGTAAAAGGACTTGTCTTCATCCGGGCAAATATCATCCCTGCGCACATAGATTTGCAGTCGTCCGGAAGCATCCTGGATTTCCGCAAAGGAGGCGGATCCCATGATGCGGCGTGACATGAGTCTGCCGGCGATGGAAATGCCTTTATAATCGTTTTTTCTGTTTTCGTAATTTTGATGGATGTCGGCAGCAGTGACATTCACCGGAAATGAAATGGCCGGATAGGGGTTGATGCCCATGCTGATCAACGCTTCCCGGTCTTTGCGGCGTTCGATTTCTTGTTCACTCAATAACTGCATATATATTCTGTTTATGCTACTTTTGGAAGGTTGGGCAAGGATTTTCTCCTTGCGATTTCTTGTTTTATCTGTAGGTATTCCCTGCTACTTTGTCCGGCTATCCCCGAATTTTCCTCCACTCTCCTGGAAAGATAGGGAAGGACTTCCGCCACTGGACCATAAGGCAGGTATTTGGCAACGTTGAAGCCGACTTTGGCCAGATTGAAAGAGATAGCGTCACTCATGCCGTAGAGCTGGGCAGAATAGATGCGCTCATCGTTGCGTTTCATGCCATGAAGGTCAACTAATTCTGCAAGAAGGTAGTTGCTCAACTCGTTATGAGAGCCGGATACCAGAAAAACCCGCTGCTTGTTGTTAAGGCAAAACTGAAGGGCTTCATTATAATCCCTGTCGGTGGCCTCTTTGTCAGGTTGTATGGGTGATGGATATCCTTTTTCACTGGCTCGATCACGCTCTTTTTCCATGTAGGCACCCCGAACCAATTTGGCGCCGAGAAAGTATCCGTTGGCTACGGCATTGTGGTGGGCATCTTTTAACTTGCGCAGCATGTCATGCCGATAGAGCTGATAGGTGTTGTAGACAATGGCCGTTTCTTGATTATATTGACTCATTGCCTCCTTTACCCATAGGTCAATCACGTCCTGAAACCAACTTTCTTCCCCGTCCACCATGATACGGACCCAAGATCGATGTGCTTCGGCAAATAATTCCTTAATTCTTCTCTCAGCCCTTCCATAAGCGTCTTGTTCCTCCTTGCTCAACTCCTCACCGGCCTGCACCTTGGTCAAGACTTGAACATTGGCGATACCGGAAACTTTAAATACCGCAAAGGGAAGATGGTTTTTACCTCGTGCTTCTCGGATCGTTTTAAGAATTTCTTCTTTGGTACGGTCATAGCTTGCAATTTCCATTTTGCCCTCTATGGAATAATCCAAAATTGTACCGACCCCATAGGAAGCTAATTCCGCAATCTTGGGACCGCACTCGGGTATGTCCTCTCCACCACAAAACTGTTCATAGACAGTATATTTGACCAGTCCCTTTATCGGAAGCTTCCATTTTAAGCCCCAATTGGCAAGCCTGATGGCGGCATGGAGCCAGAAGGGATAATGCATCAGGGCAAACAATCCGTACATTTTTCTCAACGAGGCATTGCTCTTGTGGGCAAAAGCCACTGCCGTATTTTCAAAAGATGCGTCGGGTTTGGTATTCATCAATTTCAATCAAGGTGCAAAGGTATAAAAAAACAGGCATTGACGATGTTTTGTTCCGTGATTTGTATCATGAGCTGAAGGTTGAAATGCCTGTTTTCTGGTCACCATTTAAATTTGGTTTTAAAATTAAACATGACACACTTTATTTTGGCTGGGATTTTTAAAAAGCTCAATTACAAGGTTCAACCAGTTTTGCATGTGTTGCAAGCTCCGGAATCTTTTAATAACCAACTGTCTGTTTTGGAAGGAAAGGCCAATATTGAACGGCATGTTATTGGGGAGATACATTTCGCCATCGGATTTGTCCAATTAACGGATAAGCTTGACCAAATGGTGCATGCCGTTGCTCCAAAGCTGTTAGGGGAGAGTTATCTTTTGGATCATCTATCCGGAGGGCACATCGGAAAGTTATGCCTGACATTTTATTCGGGACAGATGGGAAGCCATGGGTAGCTTTGGAGTGGAGGAGATCAGGTAAGATTCCGTAGAGGAAGATTGGAGTGAACTCCGCTTTCGGAAGGTGGTCTACCTCAAGAAATTAACCCGGAAGTTTGGTGTTCTTTCGGAAGAAGGGAAAAAGAAAATCGGAAACTGATTTAAATGCTTGCGGGATTTATATGGAGAGGGATCTTTTTTTTCTTACCCACAAAACGGATTTTGATTTAAAAATAAATTCTTAAATTTAAATGGAATTCAAAATAAATTCAGGTAAATTTTCAACAAAATTATAAAGCCATGAGTAAAGACAAAGGTGAAAAAAAGGACCCCAAAAAGAAAGGTAAGAGCTTACTTGAAAAACGGGCGGATAAGAAAGTCAAGAAAGACGATAAGAAGAAAAGTGGATAGTCCCTTCGAAAGAGGGTATATCGTATCAAAGTTGAAACCCCGGCTACTGGCCGGGGTTTTTTATTTCTGATCGATTTGTTAAACTCAATATCCAGCCGCCTGCCCGTCTTTTCTTGATTCCGTGGCTCCATAGTAGACTCCGTCTTTGAACATGATGGCCTGATAACCGCCAAATATCCCCGTGTTCATTCCAATTTGGTGTCCTTTTTTCATCAAATCTCTTAAAACTTCATAGGAAAAACCAGACTCCACAAACGTGTTGCCAACATCATCTAAATGGCCGGTTTGCGGACGTGTACCCTGGTGATAAATTCTTGGGGCGTCTCCGGCTTCCTGGAGATTCATACCAAAATCAATCAGATTCATGATGATTTGGACATGGCCCTGTGTCTGCATGTCCCCGCCCATCAATCCAAAACTGATATATGGTTTCCCATTATGCGTGACGAAAGCAGGAATGATGGTATGGAAGGGACGTTTTCCGGGCGCATAAACATTTACATGATCAGGTGTCATGCCGAAACCCGCCGCGCGGTTTTGAAGGGGAAATCCCAAATTTTCCGGGATTTCATAAGAACCGAAAAGGGATGAGTTGCTTTGAATCAACGAGACCATATTTCCATCCTTATCCGCTGCCGTGAGGTAGATGGTATGGTCTCCGGAAGGGATTCCAGCATCATAAATGCCTGCTTTATCGGGGTCGATAAGCTTCCGGCGAGTGAGGGCATAGTCTTTGGAAAGTAGCGTTTCTATAGGAATATTGTTTCCCTTGGGTTCGCCGTAAAAGACAGCCATATCTTCGTAAGCCAGTTTTTTGGCTTCTAGGAAATGGTGGATGTGGTCGGTACTTCCATAGCCCATTTTTGCGATTTGAAAGCCTTCCAGAATGGTCAACATCTGGAGTGCTGCCATTCCCTGGCCATTGGGTGGCATTTCCCAAACATCATATCCCCTGTAATTGACCGAAATGGGATCAATCCATTCCGACACATGCGCCGCCAAGTCATCCATGGTGAGAAATCCGCCTTTGTATTGCAGGTGATCGGCGATTTTTTGGGCGATTTCTCCGGCGTAAAAAGCATCACGTCCTTTGTTGGCGATCAATTCCAGTGAGTTTGCGAGATTGGGGTTTTTGAAGATCTCGCCTTTGCGGGGAAATCGACCGCCCAAGAAAAAGGTGTTCTTGAAATTCGGGTTGTCTGAAGCAAGCACACGGGCTTCTACGCTTAAAAAATTGTCAGCTACTTCTTGATGCACCGGGACCCCCTCGCGGGCATAATTAATAGTGGGCTTAAGCAGTTCAGCAAGGGGTAACTTCCCAAACCGCTTGTTTAATTCAAACCAGCCATCCACACAACCTGGGGTAGAAACAGCAAGGGGTCCGGTGCCCCTCGGTTTGCCGGATTCCTGAAGTTCCTTCAGTTTTTCGTAGGACAGTGAATTTGGAGATCGGCCGCTGGCGTTTAGCCCATAAAGTCGCCCTGTCTTTGCGTCCCAGACGATGGCAAATAGATCTCCTCCGATCCCATTCATCCCCGGATCCGCAAATCCCAGAAAGGCATTTGCCGCTATGGCGGCATCGATAGCACTCCCTCCTTTTTTCAAAATATCAAGGCCTACCTGAGTTGCCAATGGATGGTTGGTAGCGACCATCCCATTGCGGGCCAGTACCTCTGAGCGTGTGGCAAAGGACTTGCCGGAAAGTCTGTCTTGGGCTGGGAGGTTTTTAAGTCCGATAAGGGAGATTAGTAAGATCAAACAAAGAAATCTTTTCATGGTTAAACTTTTTTTTGGATAGATTATTTTGAAAAGTTACAGTCATTTTTAGCTAATGAAGACGGAGTTTGTCAGTTTCTTGCCATATAAGTCTTCAAATAAATATACTGATATTCGTGATATAATGCGAAAAATATATCAGGTAATTCAATTAATTGTCAGAATATGAAGGGGTAATTGTGCTTTGAGATTTATCGGGTGTTTTGCAAAGTCCTATAACAAGCCCCTTAAACGCACCTGAAAAGGCTTCCCCATACAACATGTTTTCTAAAAATAATTTAAACAAGTAAGCTTAAATAAATCTTTACTATATGTCCATGTTTGAAAATTATGATTATCTTTAACAAAAGAGCATTTAAATTCACCTAAAACGTTAAAGAACATGAGTAAATTTCAGGAAATTAAGACAATTATTGATGGCATGGAAGCCGATTTTGAGAAATTTTATGAATCTAAAAACAAGGCAGCCGGAACCCGCATCAGAAAGGGATTAATGGACCTAAAAAATCTTGCCCAGGATATCAGAAAAGATGTACAGGATATTAAAAACACTGATTGATCCTGAAATAAAAAACATCCTCGGTTTAAAATTATAAAATAAGTTGAATTTATTAAAAAAAGTCTTTCATTTTCTTTTAGGAAGGCAGCACAGTGGTATAACGGGTAATTGCCCGTTCCACTTTTTTAAAAAAAAATAAGATATGGGAAAGTTTATTGATGCAAAGCATGACGGGGTTTGTATACAAACCAAAAAGAAAATTAAAAAGGGAGAACACATCTTTTACTTTCCCGGAAGAGGAATGTTTCACAGTGAATCATTCATTTATCAGGAACACCTCAAAAATGGAGCCTTTCCATCCAATTCGGACGATGAAAATAACGAAGGTAGAAACAACACCGATGACTTTCTAGTCATGGACACAATTGATGGGTTGGTAAAATAAGTAAACTTTTTTCTACACCCTAAATCCTTAATGAATGACCGGAATGTTCAGGTTTATGAACATTTTTATATGGAAATCAGGGGTTTTACAGGTATACTGCAGGATTTTATTCAAATAACTACCAACCCATCTTTTGTCTTTTTTCTTCACATCCGTGGCCTATATATTTCCTTGAAAAATTCCCCCCGGTTTCTTTGATTGGGACAGATCCCTTCTTGGTATTGTGTCTATGGCATTTCCACCCGTTCCCGGCAATCGATCCGCCTGTAATGAAATGAAACGTATCGTTGACAATACCATATTCCTTCCAATGCACGTGACCTTGCAATACCAGTTTCAAATTGTGATTTTCCATTGATGTAAAAACCTCGGAGGAATTTTTCACATTTCGGGTTTTCCGTCACCCACTACCTTTGACCGTACGCTGATCAAGGGAATTTGTGTGATGATTGAAATTGGTTTTTCAGTTTCCACTTTTTCTAGGTCCCTGATTAACCACTCCAGCTGCTGGCTGTGAAATATGGATTGATAGTGCCGGTTTTCGTTGACATCCAAAGAGTTGAGTACAATAAAATGCCAACCTTAATGATCGAAAGAATAGTACGTGTCCCCAAGGTAACGCTCAAACAGACCATACTTATAATCAGGATGGCTTTCATCTTCCGGACTTTCTTCATAGATACCAAAAAGGTCCTGGTTTCCCATTGCGTTATATACGGGCATGTTGAAACCCTCGCACATTGCTTTATGTAAAGTAAAAGGCGAATATCCCCTTTCTTGGTTACCCCGCATGACATCGTAGACTTGGTCGACTCCGCTGATAACAAAATCCGGGTGAGTTGATTTACCTTTTCCAATGGCCATCTGAAACCCGACAGGTGCATTCATTTCCGGTCTCAGGTGAATGTCGGTAAGAAATGCAAAAGTAAAAGAGCTATCTGCACCTGTAGTTTGAGACGCGGCAGGAAATGTCAAATTAGCTACCCATAGGAAAGCATGGATGATTCTAAAATTAATAGGTATTTGTTCTTAGTACAATATATTGGACAGTTTCCTATTAAACGAAGCCTATAACATATTTTTGAATTCTCTGAAAATCTTATGATTTAATCCGTTGTAAATCAATAGCATGTAACAAAAAGCCACAATGTTGAGGAAAAAAGTCGGCATTGTTTATTAGCAGGGATTTCAATCGAAAATGCGGATATCCGATCCTCCAAGGTAGTCCTTTGGCACTGTAGGGCGGGAAGAATATCCTAGAGGATGAATTGGTCATTTAGCGCTGCGGGGATCAAGTTCCCGCCACGATATTAGGAACTTTGTACAGCCATTCTAAATGAAAAAATCAGACTTCCCCACTTCAGAAACCCAAATATGCTGTAAGCAGGGAAGAGAT
>JBBQXZ010000083.1:0-17931 GCA_038209145.1 Cytophagales bacterium
CATTTGTAATGGCACACCAACCAATTTCTTGGTAAACTAAAGTAGGCGATTATTACGACTAGTCAAATTAGCATAAATCAACCGATATTTTTCTTGCTCAACTGATCAATGATATATTCTGAGGTTCGAATAGATAATGCCATAATGGTCCAGGTGGGGTTCTTGTCTGCCTGCGACACAAAGGACCCGGCATCGACCACAAAGAGATTTTTACATTCGTGCGCCTGCGAATACTTGTTGAGCACGGAGGTTTTGGGATCGTCGCCCATGCGGGAAGTACCCACTTCGTGAATGATTCTTCCGGGAGCTGCCAGTCCGTACTGGGTTTCGGATCCCGGCTTGTTGCCGAGGATTTTTGCCCCCATGGCCGTAAATATCTCCTCAAAGGTGTCTTGCATGTGCTTCGCCTGCTTTACTTCATGCTCCGTCCACTTATAGTGGAATCGAAGCACGGGAATGCCGAACTTATCTACCATCTGGGGGTCTATCTCGCAATAGTTGTCGTACTGCGGCACGCTTTCCCCGCGGCCGGCAATACCGATTGTGGCACCGTACACACTGCGGATGTCTTTTTTCAGGTCGGCACCGTAGCCTCCGTTAGTTCCGGGATTGCCAAATTCATCTTTGATGTTTTGCCGCATGCTTTCCATACCAAAGCCAAAGCCGTAGTTTGGCATGCGCATGCCGCCGCCAAATTCGAGGTGATATCCCCTTGGGAAGTCGAGCTTTTTGTTGTCCAGCCACCACGGCGTGTAGACGTGCATGGAGCCTACTCCGTCTTCATTGTACTTCTCCCGCCCCAAAAATTCCGGCACCAACGCCGACCTGCTTGCTCCTGTAGA
The DNA here is from genome assembly GCA_038209145.1 of Cytophagales bacterium. Taxonomy (GTDB): domain Bacteria; phylum Bacteroidota; class Bacteroidia; order Cytophagales; family Cyclobacteriaceae; genus Lunatibacter. Next base: position 843 of record JBBQXZ010000083.1, read on the forward strand.
ATCATGAAGGTACCTTCCAAGCGTTCCGCTGCTGTTTGACAGCCCATCTGGATGTTTGGGTGAGGTGGAGTTCATCATGATCCGAGCCGTCTCACAGGCCGATGCGCCCAGCACTACAACCCTTGCTTTTAGCTTATACTCCTGCATGTCCACCTTGCTCACATAGGAAATTCCCGTGGCCTCGCCATTTTCATTGGTGGTAACCTTTCGTACCATCGCATAGGTGTAGAGGTCTACGTGGCCTTTTTTGATGGCAGGCTTTACCAGGACCGTGCCGGCCGAAAAATCAGCATATACCTGACATCCCCTGTTACACTGGGCACAGAAAAAGCAGACACCCCGATCGTTGTTTATGGGACGGGTTAATACGGAAATCCGCGAGGGGATCACCGGAATATTGGCTTTTTTGCCACCATTCATAAAGGATATTTCATGCAGTCTTGGCTTTGGTGGGGGCAGGAAAAACCCGTCGGGTTCGTTGCGTATCCCTTCTTTGGTACCGAACACACCCACAATTTTATCTACCCGGTCATAATATGGCTTTACATCCTCATAGCTGATGGGCCAGTTATCTCCCAGACCGTCTATGCTTTTTCTTTTGAAATCATCCGGACCAAAGCGTAAGGAAATCCTTCCCCAGTGATTCGTCCGGCCACCCAGCATCCGGGCACGGAACCAGTCAAACTGGGTCCCGTCCTTCCGGGTATAGGGTTCACCCTCTATCTCCCAACCGCCATAGGCCGCGTCAAAATCCCCAAAATCCCGAACGGTACTCGCCCCTCTTCGGGGGGATTCCCAAGGATATCGCATCTGAGTGCGGTACTCCTCCAGTGCCGGATCAAAGTCGCTTCCCGCTTCTACCACGGCAACACTCAGCCCTGCCTCGGAAAGAATTTTACTGGCCATTCCCCCTCCCGCACCGGAGCCTACGATAATGGCATCATATACTTCTGTCGATGATTTAATTTCAAAACTCATTTTTGATTACTTAATGGTCTATTATTGTTTTTAGCCTCCCAATATAGGAAACAACTTTTTATTGAAAATTGATTTGCGTGGATTTTATCAAATAAAATTTTAATTTCGGGCAAACATTCACTAACCTTATACGGCGAAAACCGGAATAGTACTACAAGTCAAGTAAAACGGAAATTGTTTGCTTTGTACCAGTTGAAATTTAAGTATCGATCAACCCAGTATTTTAACCTTTAAGAAAAAAATAACCTCATTACCATGAAAGAATCAACAAGGAGAAGTCAAGGATGGTTTGGGAAAACCGGAAAAGACGGGCTAATTTACCGGTCCTGGTTTCAGAAGCAGGGTATTCCTACGCATGAAATGGCCGGTAAGCCCATCATTGGAATATGTAATACCTGGTCCGAACTGACACCCTGTAATTCCCACTTCCGCGAGTTGGCGGAATTTGTGAAAAAAGGAGTCTTGGAGGCCGGCGGATTTCCCGTTGAATTTCCGGTGATGTCACTGGGTGAAACCGTGATGAAACCCACTGCCATGCTATTCCGAAACTTGGCCAGCATGGACACCGAGGAATCCATCCGTGCCAATCCGCTTGATGGAGTTGTGTTGCTTTGTGGCTGCGACAAGACCACTCCCTCCTTGGTAATGGGAGCATGTAGCGTAAATATCCCGACTATCGTCGTATCTGGAGGACCGATGCTTACCGGAAGATACCGGGGGCGTCAAATCAGTACCAGTGATATTTGGAGATTCAGTGAAGATTCCAGAGCCGGAAAGATGAACCAAGAGGAATTGTTTGAAGCCGAAAGGGGACTTTGCCGCAGTGACGGACACTGTGGGGTGATGGGCACTGCCTCCACGATGGCCTGTATGGTCGAGGCGCTTGGACTTACCCTTCCCGGAAACGCAGCTATACCCGCACCCGATACCGGCCGCAAAATCATGGCCCACCTCTCTGGGATGGAGATCGTAAAGATGGTGGAAGAGGACATCAAACCCAGTGACATTCTCACCCGCGAGGCATTTGAAAACTCCATTATGGTAAATGCCGCAATAGGCGGATCCACTAATTTTGTGATTCACCTGCTGGCCATTGCCGGAAGGATTGGGGTTGACTTGACCTTGGAGGATTTTGACAAATTTTCTCAAAATATCCCGTTGTTGGCCAACTTACAACCTTCGGGCATGTATTTTATGGAGGATTTTTATTATGCGGGAGGTCTGCCGCCCATCATCCGCCAACTCAAAGACCACCTGAACAACGACTGCATCACCGTGACTGGAAGAGGGATTGGTGAAGTCAACTCCATTTTCTTAAACTACAACGAGGAAGTGATTGCAGATATCGATACCCCCTTTAATCCAACTTCGGGTATAGTTGTATTGAAAGGAAATCTTTGTGAGACAGGTGCTATCATTAAGCCTTCCGCAGCGAGTCCAAAACTTATGAAACATACCGGAAAAGCGGTGGTATTTGAAGATATAGATGATTATAAAAATAAAATTGATGACCCGGATCTGGATATTGACGAATCTTCAGTCATGATCCTCAAGAATGTGGGACCTAAAGGATACCCCGGCATGCCTGAAGTAGGTAATATGGGCCTACCTCCAAAGGTGTTGGCTAAGGGCATAACAGATATGGTTCGTATCTCAGATGGACGGATGAGTGGAACGGGCTTTGGCACGGTGGTGCTTCACGCTACGCCCGAATCCGCAGAAGGAGGAAACTTTGCCGTGGTGCAGACAGGCGATGTGATCGAATTGGATGTCTTGGCCAGAAAACTAAACGTCCTGGTGTCGGATGAAGAATTGGGAAGACGGAAGGCAGCCTGGAAGAGACCTGCCCCGCTTGTCGAAAGGGGATATGTAGGGCTGTACATCAGGCACGTTGAGCAGGCAAATTTGGGAGCCGACTTGGATTTCCTCAAAGGAAGCTCAGGAAGCGAGGTTACCAGAGATTCTCATTAAATAATTCGTACTTATAAAAGCAGATGGAAAACCCCAGTATTCCTTTTGGATTATCTGGGGGTTTTTATTTTACCTAACCTTCAAATATAAATGAGTAATCACAAGCATGACGTGGCCATTGTCACAGGCGCGGGGGCTGGAATTGGTCTGGCTATCGTCCGGGAATTGGCAGAATCCGGTGCCAAGATCATTCTCAATGACCTAGACCCCTCCTTAGCTGCGGATGCTGTTTCCAAGATTGATTCCGAATTTCCCGGATCCTGCGTTGGCTTGGCCGGGGATGCATCTGATCCAACCTTCATCCAACAAATGGTGGATGCGGCCGTGGACCATTTCGGAAAACTGACCATTGCCATTCCCAATGCGGGGATCACGATCTACGGAGAGTTTCTTTCCTTTACACCTGAAGATTTCCGACGGGTCACCCAGTTAAATCTGGGAGGTAGTTTTTTTCTAGCCCAGGCAGCCTCCAAGCAAATGATCAAACAGGGAGTAGGAGGATCAATCCTGTTTATGTCCTCCGTGACCGGGCATCAGGCGCATAAAAACCTCGCCGCATATGGCATGACCAAGGCAGGGCTGGAGCTGTTGGCCAAAACGCTGGTCGTAGAACTTTCCCAATACGGAATTACGGTAAATGCGGTGGCTCCAGGTGCCACGGTGACAGAAAGGACTTCCGCCCAAGAGGACTTTGTGGGAATATGGTCTGCGATCACCACCTTGGGCAAGCCAGCCTACCCGGAGGATATCGCCCAGACAGTGGCGTTTTTGGTTTCTGACAAAGCGCGACACATTACCGGTCAGAGTATCGTAATTGACGGGGGATGGACCTCAACAAGCCCATCTCCCTATGGATAAACCTGTAAATTGTAAGTTAAAATTTAATCGAAGCAGTTCACGAGTTAAACGTTTAAAATGGCCTTTTTTCGCAGTCATTAGGTTATTTTTGTGGGTAAAACTTTAACCTTTAGTTAATTCTGTTTAATTACAGCACAGAACAGGACAGTTAAAAACATGTAATCTTTTATATTCGCCTCAATTCAAACCTTAATTACACAAAACTTAATTCACATATGTCAGTTTTAGATAGAAACTTTAAGCACGTAAATTACCTTTGGGATAAGGAAAAGGAAAAGGAGCTGGGAGACGATCAAGTGGCTTTATTGCTGTATCGTTCCAACATTTTGGGCTCAGATTTGAGGATCACCAATTACGGTGGAGGCAATACCAGTTGCAAGACAATGGAAATTGACCCCTTGACAAAAAAAGAAACGGAAATAATGTGGATAAAGGGATCCGGTGGAGATATCGGCACCCTGAAGCGAAGTGGATTGGCCGGATTATACCAGGAAAAGCTGCATGCCTTGAAAAACGTTTATAGAGGACTCGAATTTGAAGATGAGATGGTGGGCCTATTCAACCATTGCATCTATGACCTGGATTCGAAAGCACCCTCAATCGATACCCCTCTGCACGCTTTTTTACCCTACAAGCATATTGACCACCTGCATCCGGATGCGGCTATCGCCATCGCTGCGGCTAAGGATGGGGAGAAAATCACTCATGACCTCTTCGAGGGACAGATTGCCTGGGTTCCCTGGCAACGGCCAGGTTTTGACATTGCATTGAAACTCGACAAAGCGGTAAAGGATAATCCGGGTATCCGCGGTATCATGCTCGGTGGACACGGATTGTTTACCTGGGGTGAGACAGCCCATGAATGCTACGTCAACAGCCTTGAAGTTATCGAAAAAGCCTCCCAATACCTGGAGGATAATTATGGCAAAGATCGGCCGGTATTTGGAGGTCAGCGTATACAGTCTCTGGCAAGTGATCAACGAAAAGACCAAGCAGCCAAGATAGCTCCCTTGTTGAGGGGATTGGCTTCCAGTTATGACCGGATGGTAGGCACGTTTACCGATGATGAAAGGGTGTTGGAATTTATCAACAGCAACGACATCGACAAATTAGCTCCATTGGGCACCAGCTGTCCGGATCACTTCCTGAGAACAAAGATCAGACCTTTGGTATTGGATATTCCCGCAGATCAAGACCTGAGCGACATCGGTACGCTCAAATCGCATTTGGAGGAGGCATTTCAGAAATACCGGGAGTATTACGCCGGATACTACGAGGACCACAAGCGGTCTAACAGTCCCGGCATGAGAGATTCTAATCCGGTTGTTATCTTATGGCCGGGTGTGGGAATGTTCTCCTACGCCAAAAACAAGCAAACTTCCCGTGTGGCCAGTGAATTCTACATCAATGCCATCAATGTGATGAAAGGTGCAGAGGCCATCTCCGAGTACGTTTCCCTTCCACTTCAGGAGGCATTCGACATCGAATATTGGTTACTTGAGGAAGCCAAATTGCAGCGCATGCCGAAAGAGCAGCCACTTTCAAGGAAAATAGCCTTCGTCACCGGCGGTGCCGGCGGGATTGGTAAAGCAATCGCCGACAGACTGGCGGCAGAAGGAGCCTGTGTTTTCATCACGGATATCAACAAAGATAATTTGGATGCGGCGGTAGCCACGTACAACAAGGATACCGGAGCAGGCACCTTGATGGATGTGACGAGCATGGTAGACATCGAGCGGGCATTTAAAGAGGCTACCTTGAAATTTGGCGGCGTGGATATCATTGTAAACTGCGCAGGGCTGGCCATTTCCAAGCCGATTGAGCAGACTTCTGAGAAGGACTGGGATATCTTGCAGGACGTACTTGTAAAAGGCCAATTTGCTGTTTCCAAAGCGGCGGTAGCCATCCTAAGAGCCCAAAACAAAGGGGGTGACATCATCAACATTGCCAGTAAAAATGCCTTGGTTTCCGGACCAAACAATGTGGGTTATGGTACTGCCAAAGCCGCTCAGGTGCACATGAGTCGGCTATTGGCCGCTGAGCTTGGACCGGATAAAATACGCGTAAACGTAGTGAATCCGGATGCCGTGATCGAAGGAAGTAAAATCTGGGAAGGTGCCTGGGCCGCCGGGAGGGCCAAAGCGTACGGGATATCCATTGAAGAGCTACCTGCCTTTTACGCCAAGCGAACCATCATGAATGAAATTATCGGCACCGCTGATATTGCTGCCGGAGTTTTTGCCTTCGTGGGAGGCGACCTTAGCAAGAGTACTGGAAATATATTAAACGTTGACGGTGGTGTTGCAGCTGCATTTGTCAGATAAATCAACCCTATGCGAATTGATGCCAATTTTATCCAATCGCACAATGACAAAACTCTTCCGGATCACCGGGAGAGTTTTAGTCATTTAAGCCGATCATTGGAAAAGAAAAACATAGACAGCGGTCCGCTGATCACCAAAATCCAAGACTTCCAGATAGCCATTCCCAGTTGGGCGTTGGGTACGGGGGGAACGCGCTTTGGGCGGTTCCCGGGAGGCGGAGAACCCCGGTCATTGGAGGAAAAAATGGACGATGTAGGACTCTTGCATGCCCTAAACCGGGCTTCAGGAGCAATATCCCTTCACATTCCCTGGGATATCCCATCCGATGTGTCGGCTATTCAAGCCCATGCCGCTTCTCACGGCCTATTGTTCGATGCCGTCAATTCCAATACCTTTCAGGACCAACCCGGCCAAAAGCATTCTTACAAATTTGGCTCACTATGCCATACTTCTGCCGATGTACGAAAGCAGGCCATTGCCCATAACTTGGAGGTAATCCGCTATGGGGAGGCGTTGGGTTCGAAATCCCTAACAGTGTGGTTGGCCGATGGGGCATCGTTCCCCGGTCAGATGAATTTTCGAAAAGCCCTACAACGAACTTTGGAATCCCTGAAAGAGATCTATGCTGGCATGCCCCAAGACTGGAAACTCTTTGTGGAATACAAACCCTATGAACCTTATTTCTATTCCACCGTCATTCAGGACTGGGGGACCTCACACCTGTTGGCCAGCCAACTGGGTGAGCGGGCTTTTACCCTTGTAGACCTTGGCCACCACCTGCCCAATACAAACATCGAGCAGATCGTGGCGACCCTGATGATGCAAGGTAAATTGGGCGGATTTCATTTCAATGACTCCAAGTTCGGTGACGACGACCTCACGGCGGGTGCCATGAAGCCTTACCAACTGTTTTTGATTTTCAACGAGCTGGTAGAAGGCATGGAAGATGCCGGGAGCAACAATCCAGCTCCTGCCTGGATGATAGATGCAAGCCATAACCTGAAGGACCCCCTGGAGGACTTGCTCCAGTCGGTGGAAGCCATTCAGCTTGCTTACACACAGGCATTGCTGATAGATAGGACGGCCCTGGAAGACGCAAGGGAGGCCAATGATCCTACCTTGGCGCAGGAAATCCTCCAGGAGGCTTTTCGTACCGATGTGCGTTCCTTGATTGCAGAAGTCCGCCTTCGGGCTGGTGGTGCGATTAACCCGATCCATGTATTTCGTGACAGACAAGTTAGAAAAGAACTCATTAAAGAAAGAGGGGCGAAGGCCCTTTCCACCGGATTATAATGTGAAAACCCCGCCAAAGCAACTGCTGTTCAGGAGCTTTTTATTTACACCTACCATCTATACCAAATGGCTCAACCCGTAATCGCTATTTTTGATATTGGAAAGACCAATAAGAAATTTTTCCTTTTTGATGAGGAACTGAATGAAATTAGTGAAGAGTATGTCAAATTCCCCACCATCGTAGATGAAGATGGTGAAGAATGTGATGACTTGGAAAAAATAACAACCTGGGCCAGAGAAAAGGTGGAAGACCTGTGTCAGAATCCCGCCTATACCGTAAAAGCCCTTAATTTTTCAACCTATGGCGCTTCTTTCGTTTCGATCGATGCATCGGGTAAACCCGTTACGCCAATTTACAATTACCTGAAGGAATTTCCGAAAGATTTGCACGATGAGTTTTACGGAAAATACCCAGAGGAAGAAATCAACCGAATCACCGCATCACCCACTTTGGGGATGTTGAATTCAGGGCTACAGCTTCTTTGGATCAAAAGAAAGCGTCCGGAAATCTTCGAGAAAATTCGCTACTCCCTTCACCTTCCTCAGTATATCTCTTACTTATTTACCGGGGAGGCTGTTGCCGAACCAACCTCCATCGGTTGCCATACCAAATTGTGGGACTTCCCGAAGAAGGATTACCATGCATGGGTGTATGCCGAAGAAATTGCGGATAAGTTGCCGCAGACTGTTCCCACGTCACATTTTTTTACAAAAGAAATCTGTGGACAGCAGGTTCAGGTGGGGGTGGGCATCCACGACAGCTCTTCGGCCTTAGCTTCCTATTTGCTGGAAATTAAGGAACCCTTTGTGTTGATCTCAACTGGCACCTGGAGCATCACACTGAACCCCTTTCCCGTGGGCGAGCTGACTTTTGAAGAACTCCAAAATGACTGCTTGAACTTCCTGTCCATAGATGGGGAAACGGTAAAGGCCAGTCGGTTTTTTCTGGGCTATGAACTCGACCATCAGTTGGAGAAATTAAACCGGATCTTTGACAAATCGGCTAAGTATTACAAAGAAATCGAAGCCGATGAGACCTACTTGGAAAGCTTGATTTCAGGTACCACAGCAGCTAAATTTTATCCGGAGACCATACAGCGTACTCCTTTGGTAAGTAAAATTTTCCCCGAAAACGACTGGAATCCGGAAGGATATGCCAATTTTGATGCCGCCTACCACCAAATAATGTGGGGTTTGGCCCGTATGCAAGTGGCTTCCCTTGCGCTTGCCCTAGGTCGATCCGACATAAAAAAAGTGTATATTGACGGAGGCTTTGTCCATAACCAGGTATTTATACGGATGCTGGGGGAATTGTTCCCTGGTTTTGAGCTTCAGTTTTCTGATTTTCCGTTGGGTTCAGCCTATGGAGCTGCACTGATGCTTAAAGTTGCCCAAAAAGAAGTATAAACCAGTAGACCCTTTTCCTTTCGCTACCATGAAAAAAATCCTTGCCCTTATGGCGCTACTTTGGACTGCCAATTCATCCTTCGCCCAATTCGAGCCAATTACCCTTCCACTCTATGAAGATGGGGTTATTCCCTACGCCAAGGCCTCTTCCGAAACCGAAGAAATCCAACGTACCGATATCGTGGTAGTCAGGAAAGTGCAGGAACCTTTGATACAGGTGTTTTTGCCCTCCAAGGCAAATGCCACAGGACAGGCCGTAGTAATTTGTCCCGGTGGGGGCTATGGGGTCTTGGCCTACGATTGGGAGGGACTTGATATTGCCAAATGGCTCAATAGCCACGGCATTGCGGGGATTGTGCTGAAATACCGCCTTCCTTCCGCCGAATCACAGACCGAGCCCCATCTGGTGCCCTTGACAGACGCAAAGCGTGCCCTTCGACTCGTCAGAGCCAATGCGGAAGCTTGGAATATATCTCCCGATAAGATCGGCATTATGGGATTTTCTGCTGGCGGCCATCTTGCTTCTTCCCTGGCTACGCACTTTGACGCGGGAAATGAACAAGGAACGGATCCGGTTGAACGGCTTTCTTCGAGACCTGACTTTGCCATTTTAGCCTATGCGGTGATTTCCTTTGATCCATCTTTTACCCACAGTGGCTCCCGCAACAATCTCTTGGGACAAAATCCCGATCCCAAGTGGGTGGAGTACTTTTCCAATGACAAACAGGTAACCGAAGAAACCCCTCCTACCTTCTTGTTTCATGCCCAGGACGACGTTGCTGTTCCGGTTCGGCATAGCTTGGATTTTATTCAGGCACTAACTGCACATAACGTGCCTGCTGAGCTGCATGTCTATCCTACGGGTGGCCACGGTTTTTCTTTGTCGATCAACAAAGAGGGTACGCAAAAAGGCTGGACGGAGAGCTGCATCAAGTGGCTTGGGGAGTTGAACAAAAAGTAGTTTGTCTACAAGCGGAGTTGCAGAAATGATCGGGAATAGGATTACCGAGTTTTAGTTGAACTATTAAAGCTGTATCGGGTATCAATCTCTTTTTTTTAAATGAAGTTTAAGCGAGATCTTTCAAGAATAATTGGTCTGTTTACTTCTATCAAGTGTTCAAAGTGGTTTTAAGAATAAAGCTTTGCGAGGTCGAACTTTAGTTTCTTTCCATTGTCCTTGCGTTCCACCAACCTGTAAACATAATTGGGGCAGTATTTACCATAATAAATGGACCCTATCAGTTCTTTCCTGTTCTCAATGAGATAATCCTTAGTAAAATACAACAGATTTGGCCTATTTATAAAATTTTTTGATTTAATCGCTATAAATGATTCAACTATATTGATATTTTTTAAAAGACTTTGGACGTACAGTTGTTGTTCTAATTATTTAGTTTTATGTTTAAATCATAAAACTTAATCTTTAACCAATACCCAATAAAGGAAATATACAACTAAAGGTGTTTTCCCTCATATTTTGATATTTTTACTTTGACAGGGCATGGTCTGTTCAACAAAATCAAAATCTGGAAAAGTCAATTTGGATACTAGCAATCTGCAATCAGGGACTTATTTTCTGCAAATACGCGCCGGAGAAGAGGTACTCAGAAAACAAGTATTGATAAAATAATCATATAAAATCCAAAAACCTTCTAGATTTCTGTAGCTTAGGAATTTCCCAAATGCAAAAGATGAAACCTGGAAGATTTTACAATCTATTTTTTTATTAACTTATTAGTTAAAGGTATTGCGGATTTTAAGGCATATTAAATACCTTGGGTGTACGACAATTTGCATTTCAGTTTAGATTGGTCAGGTTTGGTACGTTTTGCCAGTCGCCGGATTTGTTGGCAACTCTAAGGTTTGCTACCCGTTGCGCACCTTTGATCGTCCGTCTCTGACCGGAAAGTTTCATTCTCGATTGAATGACATTTCTATAGGCTGCTTCCATGGGGCCTGATCCTATGAGCAGGCCATCTTTCCCATGTTTTTTGTAGTCCATTCTTTCTATGTTGTTTTCGTAGTAGGTCTGCGGGGATCTTTGCTTTTGATGGCTCTGCCCTTACAACACACAAGATTGATATTGGCGAGTACTGTCCGAACTTCCCCGTTGCCCTGTCAGTACGGTCAATTTCTGCAGGTAGGGACTCATATGAAATCCGTATGGCCCACGACAAAAACGATGCGTCTTGTTTACCGAGATCAGCCCATATTTCGTTTTAATATTTTTTTTTATTGCGGTCCTGACTTGCCTCGCCTAAAGCCTGCTGAAAAACTTCACGATCGATTCCCCTCCACTTTTTGTCGAATTCCTTTTCATAATTATAGGCTGTTTCCCGATTGTTCAGAATAGCTTGCAGCTCTTCAATCTTCGATTGAAACAATGTCTTGACTATCATAGGTTTTACTTGAAAGTCAAACATATTTTAATTCCTATGCATTTTGCCGTACACCCATCCGGACTGTCCCAAGCGTTTATATTCCATAATTTTTATATTTTATAATTAGTTTTCTGAAATAGTCATTATTGGCGTACTACCCTTAACTACTACTTTTCGGTTTAGATTTTAAAGCCTGATAAAACGATTGGTTGACAAAATAAATGTAAACATCCACATAAGACGCTAAGCACTCGTCATGTTTGTTTACTTATAAAATAGCTATTCATTTGATATTAAACGAGTTAATCTGAGTAGTGCATTTGAAACGCTGCTAATTTTTAGTGCTCGTTTCAAACGAGGATTAGAGGAGGTCACAACTTAAACCCAATCACTTATAATGTATGAAAAAAAACCAAACCATCATTGAAAGATTTTGTCAGGATAAGCTGTGAAAGGCATCGCAATTCAAAAGGCTAGGCAGGTTAATATATTTTTGGTAAAAGCCAACATTGGCTTACCAACTGATTCCACTTACCGATCAGACAAAATCAGCAAGAAAAATAGTATGCACCAAGTGGCCTAATGATCCAGCGATGAAAAAGCTTTAAAAACTACCCTAATATTACTCCAAAATAGGAAGTCAAAGCACAATGCTACCTGAAATCCAGAAAAAAAAGCCACCCGACAGACTAAAAACCGCCAGCTTTTTCATCTGTCCAGCACACAAAAAAACATAAGGGGAAAAGAGCATTTTACCCGATAGCTTAACCCTCCTTAAACTCAAAGTTTATGAAATGAGGATTACCATAGGGGATTTCAGAGCTAAGCTCATTATCAGAATTATAGCCAAGTTTTTTGGTTTCGTAATACTCCGAGAAAATTGTGAATTCTACACTGTCAAAGCACCAATGGTCCAGTCTCAGAATTCCATTTTCATCTTTTTTTATAAAATTCTCTTCGATTCCTTGTAGTGGCTCCAATTGAATTTTCTTTGCTGATTTGGGTATGTCTCCTTGGCAGAGAATCAAAGAAAGCTCATCACAGAAGCGCAGGATCTGATAGCAACCCTCGGCTTTAATTTGAGTGATATCCAAATGCTCCATAATTGACTGACATAAAGCTTCTTGCTCTTTTATAAATTTTTCAATCTCCTTTCCCTTTTTGTCTTTGTAGATACTTCTGCAATGCATAGATACCATTAGTGACATAAACGCAGATTTATGCAAACAGCTACTCATTAGTAGTTTTACCCCTTTAAGTGCCATTGGGGACGGCTGACGATAATCCTTTGGCGCCCCAGCCTCTGTGAGATGATCTCTTTTATTCCATTTTGGTTGTCCGTTATCATGGTCGGTAATCGCCGAAAGCCCATCCATTCGATATTCTGGAAGAGGCCAAAGCGACTCTTTAATATACATTCCAATTTTAAAAGCCAACAGGGCATGGGTACGATGAAAAAATATGTTCCATCCTTTTAGATTCTTGGTTACTATCATAGTATTCTTTATTCACGCTGTAACTATTTTGATTCCAAAAAGTAAGTCCCTGATATTTTTTTTTTTATTGGGAAATAATTCTGGTCAACTTTTGTCTTTTTCTACAAATCCCATAAGATGGAACAAGGTTTATTTTACTTTTTGCCTCTTTTACTATCGTTGGAAGCTCAAGGGTGATATCAGTTTAGTATTTCAGATACAAGTTATGCCAATAAACTATCCCACTTAGTGGCAATTTTTACTCGGGTTGGCAAAAAAATCTAATCTAATTGGCCATTTGAAAGGCACTATCCCGGGTTGATTTTTCTATACATGCCTCTAAGTCTGCAAATTGAAGAGGTATTTGCTAAAAACATGGCATAGGCTTCAAAATTGTTAGCGGACTACATATAAAACAACTTAAAATCAAACAGTTATGATCACTCAATCAAAATCAAAGGAATCTAAATTCCACAAATTGTTCGTCGAGGAACTCAAAGATATCTATTGGGCCGAAAAGCACTTAGTGAAAGCCCTTCCTAAAATGAGTAAGGGAGCCACTTCAGAAAAATTGGTGATGGCTATCGAGAAGCATCTTGAAGAAACAAAAGAGCAAGTAAAACGTATCGAAGATGTGTTCGAAATCCTTGGAATGAAGGCACAAGCTAAAAAGTGCGAAGCAATGGAAGGCCTAGTAAAAGAGGCTGAGGGTATACTCGAAGATACTGAGAAGGACACTATGGTTAGGGATGCCGGTATCATCTCCGCAAGTCAGAAAGTCGAGCATTATGAAATAGCTTCCTATGGTACTCTGGTTGCTTTTGCCAAGAAAATGGGGCTGGATGATGTAGCAGATATTCTTTCTCAAACTTTGGCCGAAGAGAAAAAGACAGATGTATCCCTGAGCAAATTAGCTGAATCTGAAATCAATGAGGAAGCGGCTTCAGAATAGTGACAAAGCGGGTAGGTATACCCTACCCGCTTTTTTTTTGATCCAAAGTCTCAATTTTTTACCCATGAATTGAGTCACGTACATTCAATAATTCTATTAAACAACAATAAAATGAAAGCAGCAGTATTTCACAGACCTGGAAAAATCCAAGTAGATACGGTGGATGATCCCCAAATAGAAAACGACAGAGATGTGATTCTCAAAGTCACTTCCACGGCAATTTGTGGTTCCGATCTCCATATTTTGAGTGGAGCAATTCCGCAAGCCAGTAACATGATCATAGGCCATGAATTCATGGGCATTGTTGAAGAAGTAGGAGCTTCCATCACCAACCTCAAAAGAGGTGACAGAGTCATAGTACCCTTCCCTATTGCATGTGGTCACTGTTTTTTCTGCAATCATGGTGCGTCTCCGCATTGTGAGAATTCGAACTTTGAGCATTACGGTCCAAATGGTGATTTGACCGATCAAAAAGGAGCTGCTCTATTTGGATATACAGAACTTTACGGCGGATATTCCGGAGGACAAGCTGATTACGTTAGGGTTCCTTATGCGGATATAAGTCCACGGATTGTCCCCGAAAATATGACTGACGCGCAAGCCTTATTTTTAACGGATATTTTTCCCACAGGATGGTCTGCCATAGATTGGGCTGCGCTAAAAGGTGGGGAGGTAGTAGCTATTTTCGGCTCTGGTCCGGTGGGATTAATGGCTCAAAAAGCAGCCTGGATTAATGGAGCAAGTAGAGTAATTGCGATTGATCCATTGGAATATCGCTTGAAAAAAGCCAGAGAGGTGAATAAAGTAGATACGCTTAATCCCAACGAAGTTGACGTAATCGAAGCAATACGGGAAATGACAGGAGGACGTGGAGCAGACGTGTGTGTGGACGCCGTGGGATTTGAGCCTGAAAGAACAATGATGGATAAATTAAAGGCCACCGTCAATTTTGAAAAAGGGAGCATGAAAGTTCTGGATATGGCTTTCCAGGCTGTCAGACGAAGCGGGACTGTGACAATAGTAGGGGTGTATGGATCTACTTATGATAATTTCCCAATGCACAGAATATTTGACAAAGGCATATCCATCAAACAAGGACAGGCTCCAGTAATTAATTACGTGGACAAACTACTTAATCTAGTTTCAGAAGGGAAAGTGATTTTAGATGATATTATCACACATACTTTACCTTTAAGTGAGGCTGCCAAAGGATATGAAATGTTTGACAAAAAAATGGACGATTGCGTGAAAGTCGTTCTTAAACCTTAAACATATCCAAGCGAAACCTTTGCTTATGGTTTTCATGACGGACGCATTTCCTTAAGAATACTGTAGTAGGTAACTGAATATGCACCAAAAATGGTAATTAGGAATGCACCAAAAATGGCAACTGGAGTGCACCACTTTGTAAATATACGCAGGTTAGTTTTTGTTATCAAAGAAAGATTTTCTGTTTTCCATTCTATAACTTTTCCCCGATAGATTTATAATTTCACAACGGAACAACAGCCTGTCCAACAGAGCAGTTGCCAAGACCTCATCATCAAGCATTTTGGCCCAGTCAGCGGCCATTTTATTGGTGGTGATGATGATGCATGTCTGCTCATATATGGCATTGATAAAGTTGAAAAGATCCACCGCCACTTTTTTTTCCACCGGAAACAGCATGATGTCGTCAATAATTATCAGATCGGCTTTTATGAGGCGTTTGTATTCTGTCTGTGCGGACCGGATCATTTCCCTTGTTTTGAGCATGGCTACCAGTTCCTCCATGGTTTTAAAATAGGCTTTGTATCCCCTGTCAACGGCATCGGCGCACAATCCGGCCGCCAGCATGGTTTTGCCTGTCCCCGGGGGCCCCATCAGCATGATGTTGAATCCCTGGTCCAGCCAGTTAAGCTCCCGGAGCTGGTTTATCCTGGCAATGCCAAGGCCGTTGTCCACGGTGGTATCGTATTGGTCAAGTTCGCACTTCAGGGGCATGCAGGCCGCTTTCCGCCGTCTGACAACCTCATTGCGTATCCTGTGGTCGGATTCCTCCCTGAGCAGCCGGTATATAAAATCCATATATCCCATGCTCTCCATTTCCGCCATGTTTACCGTTTGGGGAAGGCTGTTTGCCATTCCGGTGATCTTGAACTGCCTGCAGAAGGCTTCGATCTGTTCTCTTTTTTCCATCTTTATGAGTTTTGGAGTGGTTGGGCCATGGAACGGACCGTTTTCCGGATGTCCCATGGCCTTTTTTTATAAATTGTTTTTTGTTTTGGGATCCAGAATATCACTGTATGTGTCCATGCTTGCCGATTCCGGCCTTATATTCGCGCTGTCGGGCAGCTTCCCGCCCAGGGGGTTGAGTTTGGCTGTTTTGGGTTCTGTTTTATCATCGGGACGCTGCAGTTCCAGGATGCTCCTGAAGTCGGCGGCACTGTAAATTCCCCTTTCCAGACAGTAATCCAGTGCCAGTGATACCGTCTCGGCATCCGATTTCCCGACCGCCTCCCTGATGATGGCCAGCTGGTCCCTGGTATACCGCGGCTTTTCATCCCGGACTTTTTCAAGCCACTCCAGGGCCTTTTCCCGGTCCCCGAACAATTCCGCCTCCCGGATGACCATCTCGCCCAGAAGGGCGGATTTGTCCCTTTTATGGTCGGTTTTGATGACTTTGATGCCCCTGCCCGCCGGAAGGGCGTGCCGGCATATTTCCGAGGTGTCCTGGGGGGAGGATATGACCAGTTCCCCGCCCAGTATCCGCAGTGCCACCAAGGTTTCCTTTCCCTTGTAGGTACCCAGCGGAAGAGAAAAAAAATTGCCTTTAAAGGAGACCGTGTTGTCCTTCCTGACAGCGTAGGTACTCAGGGAAACGGACTGTGCCACATGTGGCAGGTATGGTGTGAGGAAGGGCAGTTCCATTGTCAGTTCCGAGAACGGTGATTTTTGGGTTACCGCGTGCGGCAGGTAGTTCGCCGTCCTTCCCAGCCATCCGGCCACCTCATCATTGAGGGTTTCAATGTTGTGGAAGGTGCGGTTGTACAGGAAGTTCTGCTTGACGTACTTTACCACGTTTTCCACCTTGCCTTTGCTCTCCGGATCCGCTTTGCGGCAGAAGTGCAGGGAAAACGACTGCTCCCGCGTATATGCCCTGAAGGCATCGGTCAGGATGATGTCCCCGGCGTTTTCCGAGACCACAAACACCTTGTCCTGGTCATATACCAGCTCGGCGGGTATGCCCCCGATATAGCCGAAGGCATTTTCATGGGCATGGATGGCAAGATGTGCGGTAAAGTACCGGTCGGTGAACCAGACATATTTGAAGCGGGAACGGGAAAGTACAAGGGTGAAGAAAAACACTTTTGTCCTTTTGCCCAAGGTGTTGCGCATGTTGTACTCCCCAAAATCAACCTGGCCCTGTTTACCATAGGGGAGTTCTTCCGTCATCTCATATTGGCGGGG